>PBTJ01000060.1 GCA_002726925.1 Gammaproteobacteria bacterium
ACGCGGGCGGCAGCGCAGTGATGCTGGACGATCCCATGCAGCGCATCTTAAGAGACCTTTATACGGCCCAATCGCACTTGATGGTCAGTGATGCGGCCTATGAGGCGCTTGGCAAACTCAGACTTGGCCTCACTGACAACGCGCCCTTACGTTGAACCCATGTCTACAGGCTTGAGCAAGCGAGCAAAGCTGATTTGCGTCGATTGGGGAACCACCAATCTGCGTGCCTATGCGATCGGCGAAGATGGATCGGTCATCGATGAAGCCCAAAGCAACGCTGGGTTGCGCAGTAACCGCGGTAACTATTCCGATTGCTTAACGACCATGATCGGCTCATGGCTTAAGCAAGACTCGCCGATAAACATTCTGCTCAGCGGCATGATCGGTGCTCCAACGGGATGGCAGGAAGTACCCCATGTTGCAGCCCCGGTCGCCCTGCCCCAGCTTGCCGCGAAGGCAATACCTGTTACGCAACTTCACGGTCACACCGTTTGGATTGTGCCCGGCGTTAAGGGCACGGGCATATCCGGACTACCAGATGTCATGCGTGGTGAGGAAATCCAATTTTTCGGTGCGCAACGGCTTTGTGTCGATCGACATGCCGGCCAGCCTGACATTTGGTGCTTTCCGGGCACCCACAACAAGTGGATCGCAAGCGGCGAGAACATCGATCATTTCTCGACCAGCATGGTTGGTGAGATCTTCGAGTTGCTCCGGCAGCACTCTCTACTCGCCCAGTCGCTGGAACAAAATGTCAGCGCAAATCAGCCAGGATTCCTTCGCGGCCTTGAAACAGGCCGCAAGGCCGGCGGGCTGCTGCATCACCTGTTCAGCGTGCGCACACTGGACTTAACTGGCGCACAGGAAAAAAGCGACGGATTAGAGTATCTGTCAGGAATCATCATTGGTCACGACATCGGCGCGCAGCTAAGAAAACCGAGCCAGTACGTTGGCGTTGTCGCGTCATCGCCGCTGGCTCGCAAATATCAAATCGCATTAGAGGCGCTAGGCCACTCGAGCATTATCATCGAATCACAGGCCGCGACGATCAACGGCGCACTGGCCATCAACGAGCATCTGCTTGCAGCAAGCGAGCAACCAGGAGTATGACGCAGCATGGCTGGCACACTTAACGATTATCTGAATGAGCTGCCCTTAATCGCAATCTTGCGCGGTGTCACGCCAGAGGAATGTGAGTCTGTGGTGGAGGCCGTGTTTGCCGCGGGGTTTCGCATCGTCGAAGTACCGCTGAATTCACCGCATCCGCTGCAGAGTATCGAGCGTATCGCCAAGGCGTTTGATGGCCAAATGTTGATCGGCGCTGGCACCGTGCTGACGCCTAATGAGGTGATGCAAGTGCGCGGCTGCGGCGGCAGCCTGATCGTCGCACCAAATACCAATGTCGACGTAATTGGCACTGCGATCGATCTGGGCCTCACCTGCATACCCGGCGCGGCGACACCAAGCGAAGCCCTTACAGCCATGGCGGCAGGCGCTCATGCCGTTAAGGTATTTCCGGCAGAAATGATCGGGCCAAAGGTCTTAGCCAGTTGGCGGTCCGTGATCCCCGACACGCTCCCGCTACTGCCCGTGGGCGGTATTGACGGGCATAACATGGCCGACTTTTGGCAAGCGGGTGCATCAGGGTTTGGGCTAGGGGGCGCGCTGTACAAGGCAGGCAAACGTCTCGATGAAATCAGCGCCAATGCGATCAAACTTGCTTGGTCGATGTCTGCCGCCAAAAAAGGCTAATGGGTAAACCGGCCAACAAGGTCGCGCCGACACAAGCAGGATCGGCCTGAGCATGAGCAAAAGGAACTGAGCCTGAACCCATGTGTAGCCAATTCGCGCTAGCGATTTAGCGCGCAAGTTTGCAGGCCCGAGGATGATGTTGGGCGGCGAACCCCTTGCTGAGGCTGAAAAGGCGATACCGCTCAATCCGCCAAGCTGCGCGAAATCCTGTTTACTGGGTGGCTGCTCTTGCAATGGCTGGAATCGCTAGGCGCGCAGCACTGACAACCACTCAACGGCTTCAGCACTTAGCGCGGCATCTGGCGTGAGCACAGACCCAGCCAGCGCCTGACGAATATCCTGCGGCGTTTCTATTAGGGGTTGCTGAAGCAGCTCAGCGACGATCGTCGTCGCTTTTTCAATCGCTCCTTGATAAGTCGCCATGAACGCATCCACGCTCACATGTTGCGCTGGGTCGTCCATCCAACAGTCGTAATCGGTCACCAGACAAATGGTGCAGTAGGCGAGTTGCGCCTCGCGTGCCAAAAACGCCTCTGGCACATTTGTCATACCCACCAGATCGCACTTGGCCGCNTCGCGCAGAAAGAAACTCTCCACCCGAGTGCCAAGTCTGGGGCCTTCCACGCATCCGTAGGTTTTACCCTCGTGCAACCATTCACCGCACCGTGCAGCAGCACGCACAATGTCAGTCGTTAGACTGGGGCATGCCGGATTAGCCGTCGAAACGTGGCCAGCTATACCGTTACCAAAGAAACTGCAAGCACGCCTGCCGCGTGTGTGATCGAAATACTGGGCAGCTAGAGCCAACTCACCCGGCTTAATTTCTGCGCGCAAACTGCCGGCTGCGGATATTCCGACCACGCGTCTNGCACCCAGTTTTTTCAAGGCAAAGATGTTGGCCCGATAGTTCACCTCACTCGGCAGATAGGCATGATGTAAGCCATGGCGGGCCAAAAACAACACTGGCTGGTCGGCGAAGCAGCCCTGCAAGATGGGCGCGGACGNCTCGCCAAACGGCGTAGATACTTGATGTTCTTGCTCTAACTGCAAACCCTGAAGCGCATAGAGCCCGGAGCCGCCGATGATCGCGAGCATGATGTGTTCTGCCTTTTATCGAAAGTACCAGCATACCGAGCCTCGCTGGCAGATAACAATTCTTGGGCCTTGTCGCCAATGAATTGAGCGGCAAACTAGGGTTATCATTATCGCTTTTTAGGGAAGAGAGCTCACATGGCCGAACAAGCAGCCACTGAAGATTTAGGATTTAGTCCGCAAGCACTGCGAGCAAAGTATCGTGAAGAGCGCGACAAAAGACTGCACGCAGAGGGCAACGAACAGTATGTCGAGGTGACTGGCGACTTCTCTCACTACGTCGATGACCCCTACATCGACACCCCGCTGCAGCGGGAGCCTTTGTTCGATGAGGTTGACGTTATTGTCGTTGGCGGCGGTTTTGGCGGTTTGCTCACCGGCGCGCGTCTCACCGAAGCGGGCATCGGCCGCATCCGCATCATCGAGAAAGGCGGCGATTTCGGNGGCACGTGGTACTGGAATCGCTACCCCGGCGCAGCCTGCGATGTGGAGTCCTATGTCTANTTACCGCTATGCGAAGAGCTGAANTTCGTCCCTAAGGAAAAGTACACCCACGCGCCCGAGATCCTCGCTCACAGCCGCGCCATTGGTAAAAAGTTCAGCCTTTACGACTACGCCTGCTTTCAGACCGAAGTTGAGGGTATGCGCTGGTCTGAGGAACATCAGCGCTGGACGGTCACCACCAACCGCGGCGACAGCATGACAGCCAAGTACGTGTGCATGGCCAATGGACCACTCAACCGCCCCAAACTACCCGGCATCAAAGGCATAGATGGCTACCGAGGTCATACCTTTCACACCTCGCGTTGGGACTATGGCTACACTGGCGGCAGCCCTGAGGGCAATTTAACGGGGCTGGCTGATAAGCGTGTGGGCGTTATCGGCACCGGCGCCACCGCCATTCAGTGCGTACCCCATNTGGCGAGANGTGCCNNGGAGTTGTACGTATTTCAGCGNACCCCTAGCTCAGTAGATGTTCGCGCCAATCGACCAACCGACCCAGAATGGGCAGCGAGCCTAGAGCCTGGCTGGCAACAGGCGCGCATGAATAACTTCAACACGTTGGTCTCCGGCGGCNTCGCCGACGAGGACCTTGTCAACGATGGCTGGACCGAGATCATCCGCAATCTGGCATCCATGGTGAACTTCCGTGGTCAAAAACTGTCGCCTGCGGAGATCGCTGAAAAAATGGAACTCGCCGATTTTCAGAAAATGGAGCAGATCCGCCGTCGCGCGGAAGAGCTGGTCAACGATCCTGACACCGCTGAGTCGCTAAAGCCCTACTACCGCCAGTTCTGCAAGCGGCCTTGTTTTAATGACGAATATCTACCCGCGTTTAATCGTCCCAACGTGCACCTGATTGACACAAACGGCAGGGGTNTCGACGAAATCACCGAATCGGGCATTGTCGCCAACGGCGAGCAGTTCGACCTCGACTGCATCATCTTTGCCACTGGCTTCGAGGTAGGCACTGACTACACGCGTAGATCTGGCTACGACCTGATTGGCCGCAATGGCGTCAGTCTCAANGACAAATGGTCTGANGGTATTTCGACCCTACACGGTTTGCAGACGAACGGTTTCCCCAACTGCTTCATCATTCACACTGCCCAAGCGGGCTTTACCGTAAGCTTCCCTCACGCCATGAACGAACAGGCCAAGCACATCGCTTACATTNTAAATGANTGCAAAAAAGCCAATGCCGCTGTGGTGGAAGTAACCAAGGANGCCGAGCAGGCATGGGTCGAGCATGTGATCGACATGTCGCGTATGAGCGAGAAATATCAGGCGGAATGCACTCCCGGTTACTACAACAATGAGGGCAAGCCTAATCCGGTCAGCAGACAAAATGGCGCATACGGCGGAGGACCTTCTAGATTCTTTAAGGTCGTCGAGGCCTGGCGAGAAGAAGGTGCAATGCAAGGCCTAGAGTTACGCTAATGTGACGCGTTAGCGCTAGGTCTTGGCGCTAACGAGCCAAACCGCCGAATCGAGATGCAGGCCGCTTCCCTCATCAAAGGGTCGGAGCGCCTCTTCAACTGCGGCCAGTGCCTGCGCGCGCTGGTCACCCTCGAGTTCTGACATCACTCGTGCCGCTGGCCCCACGCGGCTTTGAAACTGCACGGCTTCGGCCAACGTATCTGCCACCTTCAAGCTCGCTCCATGCGCTTTAATCTGAATATTGCTGAANCCTGCATCCTGCAGAATCTGCTCTANATAGTGTGCATCAGCAAAGGCGAATGGTCCCGGGGCGCGAGGGTCTGGGGCCTCGTCCGAGGGTGGTAAGTACGGTGCGATAGCGCGGCCTGCAGTNGCCATCCAAGGATTTACGGCCGGTGGCTGCCAGCAAACGAAAAGCAACCTTCCGCCAGGCTTCAGCGCGCTGCACAAATTCTTAAATGCCGCCCTAGGATCATCGAAAAACATAACCCCAAAGCGTGAAAACACGAGATCGAATTCATGGTCAAAGTCTGTGGTCGCCGCATCTGCCTGATGATATTCAATCGATGCATCCCGGCTTCGAGCGCGCGCGAGCATAGGGCCAGACACATCAACACCAAGCACATTCGCGCCCATGGCGTTCAGGGCGATGGAGGTATCACCGCAGCCGCAACCGACATCCAGCACGCGTTCACCCGACCTAACGTTNGCAGCAGCCAAGCCCGCCGCCGACAGCGGCGCCAAAAGTGCGTCTAGGCGGTCTTGCAGTTCAGCCCAGGTTTCTCCGGCGCGTTCATTCCAGTATTCGATTTGCTCTTGATTCGACGNCATNTTCTCTCCTCTCGTTGGCTCATCTACTACCCAGTATCACTCTCAACATCTCCGTTGCAATAGCGCCGATTGCGCCAACTTGCCCGCCGCTCTTCCTGCGTCATGTCGACAAGCTCGGGATATTTCGGTGNGGTCATGAAACGCGCGAACCAGTCTCCAATGAGATCGTCGTTATCAATGGCCNGCCAGAGCTGTTGTTTCGCCTGAACCACAAATGCCGGGGCAATTTCTGGATCCGTTAGCGCCTGCGTCATGGCAGGATCTCGATAGTGTGCGTCATAGCCTTGCGCCATCAGCTCTACGGCNAGGTCCCCCAACAAATCTGCAATGNTCGGCGAGCGAAACCCTATGGAGTAGGTCAAGCATTCGGTCTCGGCTACCCCCCAATGTGCGATACCCGGCGGCAGATAGAGCATGTCCCCGGGCTCGAGCAACCATTCTTGCTGNGATGAAAAGGATTCCAGCACGCGCAATGGGCAATCAGCCTGCAGCGGTGAATCGCCATCACAGTGTCCGCCAATCTGCCAACGACGCNCGCCCTCAACCTGCAGTAAGAACACATCGTATTGATCGAAGTGCGGCCCGACACTACCCCCGGGACAGGCGAAACTGACCATCACATCGTCCAATCGCCAAGGCGGCAGAAAATCAAAGCGCTCGAGTAGNTGTTGCACCTCCGGCACCCACAGATCGACAGCTTGAACCAACAGCGTCCAGTCCTGTTCGGGCAGCTGCAAAAAATCCTGTTCGGTAAACGGGCCGTGACGCAGCGACCAATCCTTCGCCTTCCCCTNGACCAGACGGGACTCTACCTCTGTTTCAAGNGCAAGCCCTGCCAGTTCGTCGGGGCTGATCGGCGACCGATAGTCGATCAACGCTTTGCGAATCAACAAANGCTCACGCTGCCAATAGCGCTGCAGAAACTTTTGCGCAGAGATATCACCCAACATCAGCTGTATTTCTCCCACGGCGAAAATAGCCTACTCAACCTGTGCCGATTGATCATGCGCTCTCGTCAGGCTGCTAATTCAGCTACGCGCTGTTGATTGCGGATACGTAAAGCAAACAAGATCAAGATGCTGAGATTGATGCAGCCAATCAGCATGGCAGCGATAAACGATGCGCTGTAGCTTCCCGTGAGATCGAAAAGGTAGCCGCCCATAAAGCCCCCCGCCCCCATGCCGAACCAGCCGAAAAACGAGGTAATGCTCATAGCTCTGCCNGCATAGTTTGGAGACACCATCATCCGTGTGCAGACCAATATCGNTGACATGACCCCGGAGTAGGTAAAGCCAAAGACTATGGCGGTCGTATAGATGGCCACCGTGCTATCCAAAAAGGGGAACCATAAAACCGATAATGTCTGCCCTGCTGACATGACCANGTAGCTAGGCAATGCGCCAATGACGTCTCCTAATTTTCCACCCAGCACGCGGCCAAATGCACCGCTGAACATCAGCACCATCAGAACCGTCGACGCCTGATCCAGAGTGCGGCCGGAGTCCGTGAGTAATGGCACCAGATGCACAATNGGAACCGCCATGCAGGTACAGCAAAAGATAATCGCTGNGCTGATCCAGGCGATCACTTCCCGCTCGGATAGCACAAAGGTGTGNTGCGATGCCTGCCCTTGGCTTCTAGCATCTTCACGGCCGGGTGACTCACGAATAAGCAACGCAACCGGCAGAGCTAAGGCCAAATACGCGCCTGCTGCGAGCATGTAAGTGGTCTGCCACCCCTGAGTCTCTAGCGATAGCGCNCACAAATATGGGATAACCGCCTGGCCTACTGCACCCCCGGAGGCCGTAATGCCTAAGGCCAGGCCGGGTTTATGCGTGAACCAAAAGCCCACGTTGGCAAATAGCGGCGAGGTCACCATGGCATTGCCGAAAGCGCCGAAGAGAAAATACAGCCCGTAAAACTGCCAGATCGATTGCTGCTGGCTCAGCGCGAATAAACTTCCGGACATGGCGAATGCGCCAATCAGACCAAACCAACGTGTACCGAAGCGATCAGCAATNTAACCCCACAAAACACCGAACAAGGCAGAAGAGAACGAGATAACNGTATAGCCAAGCGAAGTCTCGCCCCGACTCCAGCCAAATTCCGTTGACAACGGTATGAGAAAAACGGAAATGGAACCCAGTGCACCGAATGCTAGGGCGCTGAGGAGAAAGACTGCAAACACCATCACCCAGCCGTAGGCCGGATCTTTGTGCTGCACCGTGAAGCCATCGTCAGTCATACCGCATCCTAACACCAACCTTNTAGGCNAAAGGGGCTTGCGGCTATNNGGTCTGGCTGNTACCAGTCAAGATCGTCAGGCACTTCGAATTTGGCGTAAAACTCGTCGTCAGAACCGGGCTCCGGCGGTTTGTCATTGGCTCCGTGGGCCACAATGATGCGCTTGGGGTCACGCTCTTTGATCTGCATCGCTACTTTGTCGTTGACGAAGTGATAGAGACCATTGTTATTCACTACCACCAAACGGCCAGCGCTCAAGGCGTCAAGCTGGGCTTTACTGACAAATATCTTCTTAATTTTTTTGCCATGCACAAAGTTATAAGGCACCGCCTCATCATCACTGATCTGGGTGCGCTCGTCGTTTTGCTTAATCAGCTGCGCAATCTGCGCCTGCAGAGCCTTAGCCTGGCTCTTTTCGTTACGTTGCTGCGCAATGACCTTGTCACGCGCAGCCTTTTCCGCCCGCTGCTGGGCAGCCTTGGCTTTCACTTTGTCCGTTTCTGATTGCGGCCCAGTCGCTTGCCCGCCCTTGCCTTTTTTGCCCTTGGTATTTTTGCCCTGCTGGCGCTCAACATTGGCCTCTGCGCGTTTGGAGCGCTCGGCTTTCTTGGCTTGCGCACTGGTGGCAAGCCCCGCTTTTACCAATTGATCTCGCAAACTTTGAGACACGGCTATCAATTCTCCTGTCGAAGTTTGGCCAGTTTACGACAACTGGGCCTAGGTTAGCTGCTGGCTCTTTGGATGAAATTAGCGGCCTTGATAAACAGGTGCCCGCTTCTCGATAAAGGCCCGCATACCTTCCTTGGCATCAGCAGTTCGTGAACACAGGACCTGATTACGATTTTCAACAGCGATGGCCGCTTCCAGTCCGGGTGCATCGATGGCGACGTTGAGGCCTTCCTTTGTCAGTCTCAAACCCATTGGAGATGCCAACAACATCTCCTGGGCGTAGTCCTTAGCCTTAGCAAGCAGCTCGGCAGCAAGCACGACATCGGACACCAGATTAGTGCGCAGACAACGATCTGCGTCTATGAACTTCCCTGTCAACATCAGCTCAGACGCAATAGAGGTCCCCACTAAACGCGGTAAAAAGTAGCTGGTGCCCATGTCGCAGGCTGACAAGCCAAGTTTGATGAAGGCCGCATTCATTCGCGCGTTGTCTGCGGCAATCCGTACGTCGCTGGCAAGCGCGAACGCAAAACCACCGCCACAAGCAGCCCCTTGAATCATACTGATGATCGGCTGCGGGCAGCGGCGCATCTTCATGTAGACGTCAGCCAGATAACCTTGAAAACCCATACCCGCGCCAAAGGGCCGGGGTATCGAAGCATCACTGGCTGCCTTGATGTCGAGGCCTGCACAGAAAGCTTTACCCTTACCGCCCATGAGGACGACCCGCGTTTGCTCGTTTTCTGACAGGTGATCAAAGTAATGCCGCAGTTCTGTCACCATGGGCGTAGTAATCGCGTTCAGCTCGTTTGGCCTATTCAACCAAAGCGTATCGACGGCCCCGTTGCGCTCAACAATCAGGGTCTCGTAATCCTCAATCTGCATGTTCTTTCTCCCGCTGTGTGTAAAGCTTAAGCGGCAAACTCCGTGAATGCCACCAAGGGCGTATAAGACAAACCTGTCAAAGTTGCTACGAACTTTGTTAGCGTTGCAACGACAGTGATAAGCGAGTGGGGAATCATGCGCGACGAATCTGGTATCGAGCTAAACGGGCTGCACCACCTAGCCTTGGTGTGTAAAGACATGCAGCGCACTGTGGACTTTTATACCAACAAGGTGGGACTGAAACTAAAGAAGGGATTCGACCTGCCAGGCTACGGCCAGCATTTCTTTTTCGATATGGGTGGCGGTAGCGAGCTCGCTTTCTTCTGGTTCAATGACGCAGAACCTGCCCAGCCCGGCGTTGCCGCAGCGAAGCATATTGTGGGTAGCCGCCAAGGCAATATCAGTTCTGCTCACGGCTCTATGAATCATGTGGCATTTAGCGTGGACGCGGACAAAATCGTCGCCTACCGCGAGCAGTTGGTGGCTCGCGGCGTAGATTGCACTGCACTCGTCGACCACAACGATGTGGTCACTGGATCTGATGCTAACGAATACGCACAGGCGCAAAACAAACCCTGGCTGCAGTCTTTCTATTTTTTAGATCCTGACGGCATCATGCTGGAGTTCTGCGCCGACCTGCAGCCTGGGCTCGCTCTTGTGGATCTACCCGTTGATGCCAAAGGCATTAAGTGCAACGGCAGTTCGGTAACCGGCGTTACTCTTCCCCCAACAACTACTTAGATTCATTCGCGGCAGTGCCGAATAGGCCCTTGGCCATCAGCGAGATTTCGAGACCGCGACGATATTGATACACATCTATCCGCACCTCGTGGGCGTACCGATTTTCGGGTTCTGCCCGCACAGCCATCTCAACTAAATGACAGGCGAACCGGGGATTTGTTTCTTTGAGGGCCTGCGCATGCTCCGCTAGCGCTCACGCACCGCCCGCCATAAGCGCTATTTCCTTGGCGAGATCCTGATGTTTTGCCGGCTTCATGTGCGCAGGGTTGCCGTCATACCAGCCGCCGTCTAAAAGCCAAATGTTGCGCACCACTAAATCCGGTTCGTCATATTGCATTCCGGTTCGCTGGATCTTGCCACATGATTGTCCACGTCATGGAGTCATCGGC
>PBTJ01000061.1 GCA_002726925.1 Gammaproteobacteria bacterium
ACCTTGGTCGGTCAATCTCAATTGCATGGCCGATGCGCAGGGCAAGCTGTTTCTCAGTTGTGCGCGCTGTGATGGCAAGTACTGGTCGAGCCGGGCGCTGTCCAACCCCGACGCACGCATTCGTATTGGTGGCGATCTATACCCGGTGCGTCTTGCACGGGTGCAATTGGATGAGCGACTGGATCACGCATGGCGGACACGCGCGGCTAAAACGGGCATGGGCGTGGATCGGCCACGCCCAGATCACTGGTGGTCTTTTGCCGTAACGAGCCGTTAATTTGGTTCGTGGAACATCGATGTGCGTCCGCCGTCGACCACAAGATCGTGACAGGTCACAAAACGACCCGCGTCGCTGGCCAGATACAGGGCAGCCTCGGCGATATCGTCAGCTACGCCGGTTTTCAGCAACGGTACCGAACGCGCGAGGCTCTGCTGTAGCTTGTTCATTTTTCGCTCGTTTTCCTCGTCACTGAGGGTGTTGGCGCGTTGCGAACCTCCCCAGAATATCGGTGTTGCGATCGCGCCGGGGGAGATCGAATTCACGCGAATATTGTGCTCGCCGAGTTCGATGCCAGACATGCGGGTGTAGTGGGTGAGCGCTGCTTTTAGCGCTGAGTACAGTAAGTCTCCCTGTCGATAACGTAGGCCCGCAATGCTGGAGTTATTGATGATGCTCCCACCGCCATTTGCCTTCATCGGCGCAACAGCATGCTTGGTGCCGAGCATAGCGCTGGAAAGCAGCAGTTTTACACCGTAGTCGATATGCTCTTGGGTGATTTGCTCCAGTGGTGCACCAACAGGTCCGCCAGCATTGTTAAAAAGAATATCCAGTTTGCCGTGGGTGCTGGTGGTGTAGGCGATGCAGTCGGCGATGGCCGCTTCTTCCATCACATCGGCTTCGCGATAGCTTGCGTTTGGTCCGAGCGACTCGGCTAGTGCCTGGCCTTTCTCTACGGAGCGACCGGTAATCACTACAGTTGCGCCTTCCTTAATAAAGAGCGCTGCACTTGCCGCACCGATACCACTCGTGCCGCCGGTAATTAGCGCCACTTTCCCCTTCAGTCGATCAGACATATCAAATTTCCCCTGTGTCCATTGTCAAAATGCCAACGCAGAATACCGCAAGCACTGGGTCTCACAAGTTCGCCGATTGTGCCTTGTGCTCGCCATGATCACTGGGCACCCTAGAGTCGGTCAGGGAAGATTTGATAGCCATCCATCTGGGGAGAGGAATGAGCGAAGTAGCAGCGGCGCAAAAGCGCCCGGTTAGCCTTTGGACGAAGGCTGCCTATGGATTTGGTGCCGCAGCCTACGGCATCAAAAACAACGGCTTCGATTACTTTTTCCTCATCTTTTACAGTCAGGTGATGGGAGTGAGTGCCTACTTGGTCAGTTTGGCGCTGCTGATTGCCCTTACCTTCGACGCTGTCAGCGACCCTCTTATTGGCTTCATATCAGATAACACACGCTCTCGCTGGGGAAGACGACATCCCTACATGTACGCGGCGGCAGTGCCTGTTGCGATTGGCTATTTCTTTGTTTGGAACCCGCCCAGCAGTTTGAGCGGTGATGAGTTGTTCCCGTTCATCGTCGGTATCTCCATCGTCGTGCGCACGTTGATTACCCTTTACGAGATTCCCAGTTCCGCCTTGGTTGCCGAAATTACGGACGACTACGATGAACGCACGAGCATGCTGACCTATCGAAGTTTTTTCGGTTGGACTGGAGGTACGCTCATGGCAACGGCGACCACCTTGTTGTTGTTGGTGCCTACCGATGAGATTGCCAACGGCATGTTCAACGTTGAGGGGTTCAACCAGATGGGATTATTAGGTGCATCGTTGATGTTCCTCGTCGTCGTGGGTTCTGCCCTAGGCACCCACAGCTATATTCCGAATCTCAAGGCGCCGCCGCCGCGCAGGGCACTCTCTATCAAAAGAATTTACTCGGAGATCTTTGAAACACTGGCGACTAAGTCATTTTTAGCGCTGTTTCTCGCCGCCATGTGCGGTGCGATTGGTTCGGGTGTTGCCGCGACCTTAAGTTACTACGTGTATACCTTTATCTTTGAATTTTCCTCTCAACAGATCGGCTATATCTCCGTTAGCGTTGTGTTATCAGCAATCATCGCCTTTGTCGCTGCTCCATTGATCGGCAAAACCCTGGGCAAGAAACGAGGCGCCATCGTCATCGGGTTGTTTGCCTTCACCATTGTGCCCGCGCCGGTCATTTTATGGTTGCTGGGCTTGATGCCGGAAAATGGCAGCCCGGAACTGTTCCCACTGTATTTGTGCATCATTATCGTGGACGTGTCGCTCATTATTACTTATCAGGTAATGAGTGGTTCGATGATCGCTGATTTGGTCGAAGAGGCAGAGTTGCGCACAGAGCGACGCAGCGAGGGCATTTTCTTTGCCTCGGTGACTTTTGTGCGCAAAATTACGCAAGGACTTGGCGCTGCGTTTGCTGGCCTGATTTTGACCTTCAGTCAGTTTCCTGCCGGAGCCATCCCCGGTGAGGTGCCGAACGAAGTGCTGAGAAATTTTGCCCTTGTTTATGCACCGACGCTGCTCACGGTTTGGATGCTGATGATTTTCTGTTTGTCGATGTACTCAGTAGATCGAGCGCAACACGAAGAGAATTTAAAGGCCCTTGGTAGGACCTAGAGCAGGGTTCTCGCTACGATGGTGTGACCCCTTGATTGAGCAATTGCGCGAAGGGGTCTGCATCGGCCTGACGATGCCACTGGTACTCGGTGTAGTTCATCACCTGTTCTGCCAATTCAGCGTCAAACACGCGCTCAATTACCGCAAGTGCCATATCTGTGCCGGCGGAAACGCCGGAGGAAGTGACGTATTGGCCAGCATCCACCCAACGAGCAGACTCCTGCCAGTCGACTTTGTCGCCCTGACTGCGCGCCAACTCAAAAAACATCTTGTTTGAGGTCGCGGCTAAACCATCCAACAGCCCGGCCTTGGCCAGCAGCGCAGAGCCGGTGCAGACGCTCATGGTGACTTGGCTGTGCGGACAGCGCTGACGTAGAAAATTGAGTAGCGCGTCGTTTTTTAGCTCAGCGATGGTGCCAATGCCGCCAGGGATCAAAATCAAATCTAGGTCCGGCGCATCATCAAATCCATAGTCTGCGAGGGTTTTCGGCCCCGCCGAGGAACTAACCGGTCCGGCCTGCTGGGCGATGGTGATCAGTTCGATCTTGTCTCCCAGCGCGCCAAACATTTCCAGCGGGCCATAGGCATCGAGCAGTTCGAAGTCATGATAGAAAATGGTTCCCAGTCTCATGGCGTACGTCCTTTGCGTCAGTGAATTTGGCTAACTGATGGCAGCCGCAGTATTCCAAGATCGTGTCTCACGTTGAATCAAGTCGGCGGCTTCCTCGAGTGCAGCGGTGCGCTCCTTCCAAGAAACACCCCCGGTACCCAAACGGAAAGTATCGACACCGGCGTCGCGGAACGCCCGAAGCCGTTCGCGAATCATGTCTTCTGTGCCGATGAGGTTGGTGAGCAATACCATTTCATCCGGCACGCGCGCGATCGCCTGATCGCGTTTGCCATCAATCCAAAGGCCCTGCACTGCCTTGGCATCGTCCTCGTAGCCGGCGCGGCAATAGGCATCGTTATAAAAATTTGTTTTTGCTGAGCCCATGCCGCCAAGGGTAAACGCCATGGCAGGCTTGCGCTCTGCGATTAGCCGGTCGACGTCGTCGCTCATTTCGAAGTAGCCGCCGGTTTGAATGTCGATATCTGCCAATGTGCGCCCCGCGTTGGCGGCGCCAAGGCTTAGGTCATCAAGAAAAACATGGCCCTGTTCTGGCAAGAAACAGGTGCCTAACCAGCCATCGGCTAGCTCGCCGGTCATTTGCAATGACTTCGGTCCAAGGGTCGCAAGATAGATCGGCAGGTTGGGACGCGGAGGTTGGGACAACCGAATTGGCTTGCCTTCGCCGCCAGGACGCGGCAGCACGTAGTGTTCGCCCTCGTACTGAAGCTTCTCGCCATTTAAAGCCATGCGCAAAATGGCCATACATTCGCGCAAACGCGAGAGCGGTTTGGCGAAAGAGGCGCCGTGCAAGCCTTCGACTACCTGTGGACCACTGACGCCCAGACCCATATTGAAGCGGCCTTTGGAAACAGTATCGAGACTCTGGGCAGTCATCGCCATCATGGAAGGCACCCGGGAGCTGATCTGCATGATGCCGGTGCCAAGGCGAATGTTTTCGGTTTTCGCAGCGAGATAGGCCAAGGGCACAATAGCGTCCATGCCCCAGGCTTCGGCAGACCAAGCCTCGTTCACGCCCATGCGGTCTGCGGCCATGGTGTAGTCCACCAAGCTATCCCACTCTTCGCCATTGTAATAAGCCGAGCCAATGGAAATTGAAATGCGCATGGTCTGTCTCCCCTCAAAGCACCTAAGAATGAAACGATAAACGAGTCGTCAAGTTCGTATGCCACAGACTCTTTGTCAAGGATGCAGACAAGCCATAGAATCCGAACACGCCAGAGAATCTGGTGAGGATAAGAATCCAAAAAAGTAAAAAATTCTGGTCGCGAAAATACTTGGGGAAAAAACATGCCAACGCTAAAAACCGGTGGTCGCTTTAAAAGCGCAGTTTGTGCGGGTGAAATCATGGTAGTCGCTGCCTCTAGCGACGATGTCGAGCTAACTTGTGGTGGTGTTGCCATGGTAGAGGCGGGGTCCGACGCACCCGAAGGCGCCGAGGTGCACCCTGATCATGCGGTAGGCATCGCCATGGGCAAGCGCTACATCACAGCGGATGAAACCCTCGAGGTGCTTTGCGTCAAGGCAGGTGATGGCAGTTTGGCGGTGAACGGCGATCTGCTGTTGCAAAAGGATACCAAGCAGTTACCCAAGACGGATTAGGCGGCAAACATGAATGTGATGATGCTGCTGGAGATGGCGAGCGGTGCCTTTCCTGATCGTCCCGCGTTTACCGACGGTGAGCGGGGTTTAACCTACACCTACAGCGAGCTTTTTGAGGCGGCACGGCTGCGTGCTGGTGCCATTCAAGCGCAGGGCTCGAGCCGCATGGCCAAGCTCGATGTCAGCAACCTCGGCACGCCGCTGGGGTTATTTTCCAGTGCTTGGGCAGGTGTGCCCTATGTGCCACTGAATTACCGGTTAACCAACGAAGAGATCGCAGCGCTGTTGAAGCGCGTGACGCCAGCCTATCTGGTCACATCCAGTGATCGCGTAGCAGCCTTCGGCGCGTTGGACGGCGTTCACGCGGTTACCACCGACAGTTTTCTCGATGCGCAGCAAAATCAAACACCCATCGATGGCGAATGGGGTATGGACCCAGACGAGGTTGCCGTGTTGCTGTTTACCAGTGGCACTACCGGCGAGCCTAAGGCGGCCGTTCTCAGACACAAGCACTTGGTGAGCTATATTTTGACGTCGGTCGAATTTGGCAGTGCGCCGGAAGCAGACGCCTCCTTGGTCTGCGTGCCGCCCTATCATATCGCTGGCATCGCCGCGATCATGAGTTCGGTATACTCCGGCCGGCATGTCATTCAGCTGCCGAATTTCAGCGCCGAGCGTTGGATCGAACTGGCGCGACAGCACAATGTCTCCACGGCCTTTGTTGTGCCGACAATGCTGGCGCGAATTGTCGAAACCTTGGAGGCGCGGGGTGCAACGGAAGCTGGCATGCCGCACCTGAACTCCCTTGCCTACGGCGGGGGTAAAATGCCGCTCAGCGTGATTGAAAAAGCCATGACGCTGTTTCCCGATACCGATTTTTCTAACGCTTATGGTTTAACTGAAACCAGCTCAACCATCTGTGTGCTGGGGCCCGATGCTCATCGTGAAGCGGTGGCCAGCACAACCGAAGCCGGGCGAAGACGGTTGGTGTCTGTAGGTCAGGCACTACCAGGCGTTGAAATTGAAATCCGCGACGACGAAGGCAATGTTTTGGGCGCGGGCGAGCGGGGCGAAATTTATGTGCGCGGAGAACAAGTCTCTGGCGAGTACGAAGGCAAGGGTTCAGTTGTCGATGCTCAGGGATGGTTCCCAACTCGCGACGCCGGCAGCATGGATGAGGATGGCTATTTGTTCCTCGAGGGCCGCGCAGATGACGTGATTGTACGCGGCGGTGAGAACTTATCGCCGGGAGAGATCGAGGACGTGTTGCTAACCCATCCAGCGGTAGCCGATGCAGCGGTTTTCGGCGTGCCCGACGAACAGTGGGGCGAGGCAGTGGCCGCCGCAGTCGTCGCCAAGCCCGGTCACAGCATCGACATGCAGGCGCTCAANGATTTGGTGCGCGAACAGCTGCGCAGCTCTCGCGTACCTGCGCATATGAAAGTCTGGGATGAGTTGCCTTANAACGAAACAGGGAAGTTGCTNCGTCGCGTGGTGAAGGCTTCCTTCGTCGAGGANCTTTAGCCCGCCCTACTCGACGGCGTCGATCAAACCCCAGTCAAGNGCNAGAGCGGCATCAATACGTTGACCGCTCAAGCCCAGNAAGGCAGTNCGGTGGGTNCCGATGCGGCGAGGTATGCTCACGGTGCCACCGGCACCGGGCACCAAGCCAAACCCCACTTCGGGAAGCGCAAAGAATGCATCGTCTTTAGCGACCACACGCTTGGCAAAGGCNGTCATCTCGATGCCAGCGCCAATGCACGCTCCATGCAGGCGCGCGTGCACTTTGTCGCCTAGNCGGTAAATCAATCGGCCCGGTGAACGCGTCGTTCNGGTCAGATGAGCNACGGNTGCATTACGGGCCTCGCCAAATTCATCCAAATCACCGCCGGCGCAAAATGACGGGCCTGCTCCTTTCAANGTCACCTGCTTAAGAGAAGTGTCGGNGCTGGCCAGCAAAAGTGCTTCGGTTAAACCGTCACGCACGGTGGCTGAGAACGCATTGTGTTTGGCGGGTCGATTCAAGGTTACCGTCAGATGTGCATCCTGCCGTTCACATAGCACAACAGGCTCGATGCCTTGAGCCTGAGGTTTCGGCGCGGCTCTGTCTTTCAGCCAGCCCATGAATTCCGCGCCATGCTGCAGGCTGCTGTAGGTCAGCGACTCCAAGATCAGTGCTTGCTCAACAGAGACCGTAAGACTCTGACGGAGCACCTGCACCAGTGCCGTGCTAGCCATNGGGTGACGGACGATATTGTTCAGCGCCGCGTCGAGTAGAAAATCTGCGGTTGTGCTGTCGGCGATCAGGTCAATAAAGGGCAGTAGCGCCTGAGTAGAATCTGCGAGCGCGGTGACCGGTTCATCACAAAGACCGATAACCACCGTGTTGGGCTGCCAACTGATCTCGCTCTGTCTCGTTTGGTGGCTGGTCTCTGTGAGCGGCTGATTCAGATCGACCACAAGATGGCTGCAGCCGCTGACAACACTGCACTCTTCCGCCAACATGGGTGAGCGCAATAGGTGACAAAACGCATCCAGCGATATGACTTCAGCGGCAGTAAATTTGGCAGCATTCGACATGGCGATAAGTATACCCGCCANTGATTTGTATGCCTGCGTAAATCATGGCCTGAGCGCCATCGGCAAACTCTGTCCTGAGGCGNTCTTGCCGTCGGCNCAATGGGTATTGGGANCTCGTGCGCAAGAGCTCGGTATTGCACCGCAGGGTCGGTGTTCAGCCAACGGTACTTGTCGGCTGCTCAGCTGTGTAGATGGCTGGCTAGGTGTNAATCTCCCTCGCGAGAGTGACTGGGAATTGCTTAATTCTTGGCTGGCGATCGACGAGCCGCTGAGTAATTGGCTAATGCTCANCAACGCGGTCGCGTCACGAAGCGGGCTAGCTTTAACCGAACGCGGTCGCGAAATGGGGCTCTCTCTCGCCTTTGTCGCGTCGAACGCTTTGGCTGAGTTCTCCATGGAATTTTTCGACAGCGCTCCTAGCCTGCTGTCAGACACGAAGANGGAATCAGCGCNGCGTGNGCTATCACAGGCAAAGGTCATCGATCTTTCGGCGTTGTGGGCTGGGCCGCTGTGCGCCCACCTGCTACATCGCTGCGGAGCCCATGTCACCACGGTGA
>PBTJ01000062.1 GCA_002726925.1 Gammaproteobacteria bacterium
CTTTGACCCCACCGGATAGACCAGCGAGTATCACCCTAACAAACCCATAGTCTTGGAACGATCTGCACAACGCCTATGACCCAACTCGACCACATCATGTATGCCTGCCCAGACTTACAAACAGGCATCGACGAGATTTACGCACNCACCGGGGTCANGCCGGCCATGGGCGGTTCNCACCCCGGTGTTGGTACNCGTAATGCGCTACTTTCTTTGGACAACCATCAGTATCTGGAGATTATCGCGCCTGACCCAGAGCAGGNTCTCACGGGCACCACGGGGCAATTGCTGCTGGANCATGGCGGCACCGGCATTCGTAGCTGGGCGATTGCCTGCGATTCACTGACAAACGTCGCGNCCTTGGCCGCGGCCAGAAATATCGCCACCCGCGACATCATCGATATGAGTCGCACTACGCCCGANGGCATCAAGCTCGCTTGGCAACTGTTGTTCTTGACCGACCCTCATATGCCATTTTTTATCGACTGGCTNAAATCGCCACATCCGGCGCTTGCTACGCCCACAGGGTGCCAACTCAAATCCTTTCACATCAGCGCCACGGCACCTGAAACNTATAGCAATTTGCTGACAGATCTCGCGCTATCCATCGCCGTTACCGCTGGTGNAAATGCNTTTACCGCAGAGCTTNAGACGCCAAAAGGAATCGTACTGCTCGACAGTTGGTAAAGCGGTGACAGCGCTCCCACCTTCGCACTGATGTATGATGCGTGCGCGGAGCTGGCGACCACTTGCAGCGTGTAAGTGATCTGCCAAGCCAGAATTTTGGAGAGAAATATGACCCAGCAAACCCCTGTACTCGTGGGTGTAAGCCACCTTGAGCAACGCTTTACCGATTTTGACAGCGCCAAAGAACCCATTGAGCTGATGATTGAGGCGGTCAAACAGGCCGCACAGGATGCGGGATCCAGCACGCTACTTGATGCTTCATCTGTGCGGGTGATCAAGGGCCTCTGGCCATATCAGGACCCCGCGCGCGCGGTGGCTCAGGCCATCGGTTGCGCCAATGCCGAGTCGGTAGTGTCNCCCTTCGGCGGCAATTTCGTGCAAGCCGTGCTGAATCAGAGCGCCCTAGACATCCAATCGGGTCGGCACGACATCATCGTTTTGACCGGTGCAGAGTGCGGNAACTCCCAAGCCAAGGCCGCGAAGGNTGGCCATGAGCTAGGTTGGGCAGAGCTGCCCGGCACACCGGATAGGCAGATTGGTGTCGACAAGGATATGCGTCACGACGCCGAGATTGCCATACGACTGGGACGACCAATTCAAATTTATCCCATNATGGAAGTGGCACTGCGCCATGCCGCGGGCCTTTCGNTAGACGCGCACCTCGAGCATATCTCAAAGATTTGGGCGGGCTTTAGTGACGTGGCCGCCACCAACCCCAATGCATGGATTCGCGANGCGAAAAGCGCGGAAGAGATTCGCACCATTTCAAACGTCAATCGGCCAGTATCNTTCCCCTATCCNAAGNTGATGAACTCCAATAACGGTGTAGATCAGGCAGCTGCTCTTATTTTGGTGTCCGAAGAAAAAGCCAAGGCATTAGGCATTGCGCGAGAGAAATGGATTTATCCTTGGGCAGGCACTGACGCGCAAGATCACTACTACTTTTCCCATCGCGACAATTTCCATAGCTCACCGGCCATTCGCNTTGCNGGCGGCAAGTGCTTGGAGCTAAGCGGTATGAGCGCCGACGATATCGACTTGGTCGATGTCTACAGTTGCTTTCCGAGCGCCGTGCAGATCGCTTGCCAAGAACTGGGCATTGATACCAATCGCCAATTGACGGTAACTGGCGGTCTAACATTTGCTGGTGGTCCGCTGAATAACTATGTCATGCACTCCATCGCACGTATGACCCAGCTGCTACGCGAAAATCCGGGCAAGCGCGGCATGATCACAGCGAACGGCGGCTACATCACGAAGCACGCCTTTGGCATCTACTCAAGCGAGGCGCCGGCGCAGCCTTTCCAGCACGCCGACCTGCAAGAGCAAGTAGACGCCACGCCCAAGCGCGAGGTGGTCATCGGTCATCATGGCAAGGGCGTTGTTGAAAGCTATAGCGTCATGTATGGCCCACAGGGTGTTACCAAGGGCTTTGTCTCCACGCGCCTTGACGATGGTCGCCGTGCATGGGGCATCTCCGAGGACGCAGGCTTGCTCCAGAGCATGACCGAGGAAGAGTATTGCGGACGCGAGGTAACGCTTGCCGATCATGTGGCAACCTTTTAGGCCGTGANAGCGCCGATCAAGGGTTATCCCTCCGGATTAGGGCGCCGTCTGGGCGCCATGCTGTACGACAGTCTGCTGATTATTGCGCTATTTTTTTTGACCGGCTTCATCTGGGTGTCCCTGAGCGGGGACGTCGCTACCGGACCGCCGTTTCAGATCGCCCTGCTTGCAGAAATTATCGCCTTCTTTGGCTACTTCTGGCGCAAACAAGGGGAAACATTGGGCATGCGCGCCTGGAAAATACGCGTGGTAGACGAAGCCGGGGGGCTACCAAGCTGGAAACAGATCTTTCTGCGATTGCTCGTAGCGCCGGCATCGTTGGCTGCGTTAGGCATCGGCTATGCTTGGCTATACCTTGGCGACAACAAACAAACTTGGCATGACAAGCTCAGCAGCACCTTTGTATTGCACCTGCCAGACCGTGAATAACGCTCACCACCAGTTTTTGCCCCGCAACCTTCTCNAGTCTGCGACACAATAGATCCATAACCACGATCAAGGTAATCTTGCGGCCCTCAAACTGTGNCGCTGGTCGCCAATCGAAACCTAGCGCACTGAACCTGACATCGATCCATTCGGGAAAATAACCACCATGAATTACGCCGCCGCTAACAGTGATCTTGCCGCCCTGCGCACCCCATGCCTTGGCACCAGTCTGGCTCTGGCCAAACGATTGGCGAAAGCCACTGGCAATACAGCCACGCTTAATCGCGCCATCACGGACTTCAAAGATCAAAACGGTGAAACCTTGACGGTTAATCTCGACGGCCCAGTTGCTCGCGTGATCATTCTTGGCGGCGCAGAGGAATGCAGCCCGGCTCAATATCGCAAAATGATTGCGCAACTCGCGCAAAAACTCACCGCCATGAACATCGCTCAGGCTGCCGTGCATCTGCTAGGCACCAAGATCNNGGGGCATAACATTGCCTGGAAAGCACAAGCGCTGATGCAGGCACTGAGCCATGCCAGCTACCGATTCAATCATTACAAGAGCAAGCCCAAGCAGCCAGTAAGCGTAAAGCGGGTTCGGTTGTTGGCCGGACAGAGCGACCAAAAAGCCCTGCGCGCGGCAATCAAGCTCGGCGCTGCGTTGGATCAAGGTTTGACGCTGGCAAAAGATTTGGGCAACGAGCCTTCCAATGTTTGCACGCCAACCTATCTGCTCAATCAGGCCCGTAAAATGGCCCGCTCGGAAGATGTCACGCTGACCGCTCTCGATGAGAAAAAAATGCTCAGTCTCGGCATGGGTGCATTTATGTCGGTTTCTCAAGGCAGCGACCAGCCGGGCAAGATGATCATTCTGCGCTACAACGGCGGCAAAAAAGACGAGGCGCCTATNGCCTTGGTGGGTAAGGGCATTACCTTCGATACCGGCGGCATCTCGCTCAAGCCACCACCAGGCATGGAC
The DNA here is from genome assembly GCA_002726925.1 of Gammaproteobacteria bacterium. Classification (GTDB taxonomy): domain Bacteria; phylum Pseudomonadota; class Gammaproteobacteria; order Pseudomonadales; family Azotimanducaceae; genus UBA4421. Next base: position 3,662 of record PBTJ01000062.1, read on the forward strand.
GAAATGAAATTCGACATGTGCGGTGCTGCCGCTGTGCTGGGCGCCACTAAGGCGGNGATTGAAGCCAAGCTACCTATCAACCTCGTCACCGTTGTGGCAGCAGCAGAGAACATGCCCAGCGCGCGAGCCACTCGCCCGGGCGATATCGTCACTTCCGCCTCGGGGCAGACTATCGAGATTCTTAACACAGATGCCGAGGGTCGCTTGGTTCTATGCGATGCGCTGACTCACGTACAAAGCTACAAGCCCAAAGCCATTATCGACGTTGCCACCCTGACAGGCGCCTGCATCATGGCGCTGGGCAGCCACGCCAGCGGTCTGTTCGCCAACGATGATGAACTCGCNGATGCCATTACCCAGGCTGGCGANGCCAGTGGTGACCGAAGCTGGCGCTTGCCGTTGTGGGAAGAGTATCAAACCGGTCTNAACACCAATTTTGCCGACATGGCCAACGTTGGTGGACGCGGTGCAGGCAGTGTTACGGCAGCATGTTTCTTGTCGCGCTTCGTCAAAGGTCAAAAATGGGCGCACATGGATATTGCCGGTAGCTCCTTTCACCAGGGTGCNGCCAAGGGCTCAAGCGGGCGTCCGGTTGCTCAGCTTTTTACCTACCTAGTCGCCCAAAGCGGCCTAAAGTAAGGACCGCCACGGCATATGACTCGGGTCGATTTTTATCAGCTACCGGACAAAGATCTGGATGCAAGCTTGCGCTTCACCTGCCGGCTTTGTTTGAAAGCGCTGGGTAGCAATATGCCTGTGCACATACGGGTCGACGATCAGACTCAGGCGCAAGCAGTGGATGATCTGATGTGGGATTACCCAAAACATCGTTTGNTACCTCACGCGATCATTGACGGCGCAGCAGACCCCAAGGCTCATGACGCGGCGCGCAACAATCACCCGGTGCACATTGGCTGGCGCGAGCCCGCACACGATACCGGCCTACTGATCAACTTGGGCAACGACGTACCGAGCTTCTTTGGTCGCTTTGATCGGGTTGCGGAAATCATCGTCGAAGAAAGCAAAACCTTGCGACGCGAGCACTACAAATTTTATCGCGAACGCGGCTACCCCTTGCACCACCACGCCCTCGANGATTGGGATCAATAGACCGTTACGCACTATCAGAGTCACCATGGACAACAATTTNAATCCTCAAGCCATCGAACAGAGCCTTTACGCACACTGGGAGAAAGAGGCCTTTTTCAAAGCGAACGACAGTGGCGAGGGTTACTGCATATTGATTCCGCCTCCCAACGTCACTGGCACGTTGCACATGGGCCATGCGTTTAATCAGACNCTAATGGACACCCTAATTCGCTATCAGCGCATGCAGGGGGCCGGNGCACTGTGGCAAATGGGCACCGACCACGCAGGTATCGCCACGCAAATGCTGGTAGAGCGCCAGCTCGCCGACGAGAACCTCACTCGACACGCCCTCGGCCGAGATAAATTCATCGACCGAGTCTGGGCTTGGAAANAGGAGTCTGGCGGCACAATCTCCAAGCAAATTCGTCGCATGGGAGCCAGCATCGACTGGTCCCGNGAACGCTTCACCATGGATGATGGCTACGCCAATGCCGTGCAGCAGGTATTCATCCGACTATTCGATGAGGGTCTCATTTACCGTGGCAAACGACTGGTAAATTGGGACCCTGCGCTGGGCACGGCCATTTCAGACTTGGAAGTAGAGAACAACGAGGAACAAGGCNATNTGTGGCANTTNCGCTATCCNNTNGCCGACGGCGCNAAGACCTTNGATNACAAAGACTACTTGGTGGTTGCCACCACNCGGCCTGANACCATGCTNGGCGATACCGCAGTAGCCGTGCANCCTGAGGATGAGCGTTATGCGCACCTGATAGGCCAGCACATTATGCTGCCCTTAGTCGGCCGCNAAATTCCCGTGATTGCCGACGACTACGTCGACCGCGAGTTCGGCACGGGCTGTGTGAAGATCACACCGGCACATGACTTCAACGACAACGACATGGGCGCCCGCCACGATCTGCCGCTGATCAACATTTTCACAGCAGAAGCGGCAATTAACGATGCCGCGCCCGAGGCTTACCAGGGTATGGATCGCACCGTCGCCCGTAAACAAATCGTCAATGATCTTGATGCCCTTGGNCTGCTGGATGAGATCAAGGACCACAAGCTTATGGTCCCTCGGGGCGATCGCTCCAACGCCATCATCGAGCCTCTACTCACCGACCAGTGGTTTGTGAAAATTGCACCCTTGGCGGCGCCCGCCATCGCAGCAGTTGAAAATGGCGACATTCAATTTGTGCCCAAGCAATACGAGAACACCTACTTTGCTTGGATGCGCGACATCAAGGACTGGTGCATTAGCCGTCAGCAATGGTGGGGNCATCGCGTGCCGGCCTTTTACGATGAGGCTGGCAACGTCTACGTAGCCGAAGACGAGACCACTGCACGCAGCAAGTACCATTTGGCAGACGATTTGGCGTTGGCCGAGGACGATGATGTACTGGAAACATGGTTTTCCTCCGCCCTATGGCCCTTCGCCACCTTGGGATGGCCTGAGGAGACCCCAGAGCTAGAACGCTTTTTACCCACGAACACACTGATCACCGGCCACGACATTATCTTTTTTTGGGTCGCACGNATGATCATGATGACCCTGCATTTCTCCGGCAAAGTTCCTTTTCANACCGTCTACATCCACGGTCTGATTAAGGACGCGGAAGGTCAAAAGATGTCGAAAACGAAGGGTAATGGTCTCGACCCGTTAGACTTTATTGACGGTATTGATCTTGAGGGGTTGGTAGCAAAGCGCACCAGCAACCTCACTCAGCCGAAAATGGCAGCGAGAATTGAAAAGCAAACTCGCAAAGATTTTCCCGAGGGTATCGCCNCCTACGGCACCGACGCCCTGCGCTTTACCTTTGCCGCACTGGCCACCACCGGACGAGACGTGCGTTTTGATACCAANCGTATTGAAGGCTATCGCAACTTCTGCAACAAACTCTGGAANGCCTCAAAATTTGTGTTGATGAACACAGAAGAGCTTGATTTGACTATCGAGCCAGCTTCCGGCGCCGTTGACCAATGGATCATCAGCAAGTCTCATCGCATGATTACAGATGCCCGCTATGCTCTTGAGACCTACCGATTCGATATCTACGCCAACACCGTCTACGAATTTGCGTGGCACGAATACTGCGACTGGTATCTAGAACTTAGTAAGCCTCTGCTTTGGAATCAGGATGCCGATCCTGCCGCCAGAGCGGCGACTCAGCGCACGCTCTTGCAGGTGCTCGAGGTACTACTACGCACAGCCCATCCGGTGATGCCCTTTATCACCGAGACGCTTTGGCAGCAGGTCGCCAACCGCCTTGGGCAGATTCAAAACGGCGAGGCTGCCAGCATCATGCTGCAGACTTTCCCTGTGCCACAAGACATGCCCGCAAACGAGAATGCTGAGAGTCAAATCGAGTGGCTAAAGGCCGTCATTACCGGCATACGGACCATCCGCGGCGAGGCGAACATCAAGCCCAGCCAAGATATTCCGCTGTTGCTGCAAGGCGGTAATACCGCTGATAAAGACAACGCAACTCAAGCCGAGAACATGCTGGGGCGATTGGCCAACGTGACTTCCATTGAATGGCTCAGCGACGATGAGAAAGCTCCCTTAAACGCTTTGAGCCTGGTGGGTGATCTCAAGGTCATGGTGCCCTTAGCAGGGCTAATCGACTTGGAGGCGGAGCGCGGACGCATAGGCAAGGAAGTCGATAAAGCTCGGCAGGAGTTGGAAAAAATCGACAAAAAACTCAGCAACGAGGCCTTTGTCGCCAAGGCGCCAGCGGCTGTGGTCAANAAGGACCGCGAGCGCGCCGCCGAGCTGCAGACAACGTTGCAGACATTGCAGAAGCAGATCGAAGCCTTGGCAAATGCCTAAGGCGTTCAGCTAGCCGTGAGGCAGCTCGCGGCGGGTTGACCTAGCGAAACTCCGATAACGTGCTGGNTTGGCTCTGGGCTGCCGCGCAACCAGCCTGAGAATAAAGACCGATCGGGATCTTCGTCTAGCCACAATTCAAACCGCCAGGTATCAGCTGCCGAGNTCTCGCGCACAACGCATAAACACGAGCGATCATCGACGCCGTAACACGAATTGCCACCCGGGTCGCTGACCACACGCGATAGGTCAAATCGATAGAGCGCTGCCAGAACCGTGGGTATGTAGGAACGCGCCTGTTGTTGTTGAGCGACGTGCTGGGCAGTTTGTGACAANCGCAGTGTTTGCCGAGCACTGTGNAAGANCATCAAACTCATGAGTCCCAGCACGCCCNCGACGCTCAGCATCACCACGCCTNGTTGACGCCGAGAGTCGCGTGCCACGAGTTAGCGTTCCCCTGACAGAAGCAAAGGCATCGGCAGAGGCACAGAAAATGCCATGGAAAAAGACCCTGGCTCATCCGTTGTAGAGCCCGACTGATCGACAACCGACACATTGACCAAAATCGAAAGCAGTACGACGCGCGCATCAGGCNGCAGCTTATCGGCGTCNAAGTAGCCGATCTTGCCGCCGTCGTCTGAGTGCCANGCGCCATAACGCAGGTGCAGNCGCTCCACACCTGTCACAAGCTCTAACGCATGACCANCNCANGTCTTCTGCCACAGGGCATAAACCGGCCTATCTGCACTCGAGAGCCGACTCTCAGCGACATAAATCAAGGAACTGATAGGCACGTAAAGCCCTGCGCCTTCGGCAAAGCTTGGCTCGCTCAGCGCAAGCGTCGCGCTTGCCACCGTACCGTCTCGGGTAACCCCCAAAGCACTATTCGCCAAGCCACTTTCTCCTGCCTGCCATGAAAAACGGACATGACCACCCGAGTGACGAGTACTCGTGGCACTAAAAATTGAGGCATGACGACAGTCACGGATCATCACAACGTCACCAGAATCGATGCGCGAACCTGCAGAAAACAATTTTGCTCTGCCGCGATTACCATCTAAACCTTCGCTGAGCATGGCTAATGGCGCGCCATAACCGCGCACTACTAAGCCTTGAGAGTGCTCTGCCAAATCTCGAATACTAGCAAACGCAGGCGCTCTTGTTGGCTCAGCCACAATTTCCACCGCAGGAAAGGGCGCCAGCAAACCCAATGACGACCAGGGTGTATTGAGAAAGTTCACCACAGTATCTGTGGTTGCCAAGCAGCCTTGCGCCCCAGCTCCCTTTAACAATTCAACCCAAAGTTGATTCAGCAGCGCCATATGCTCCTGACGCTCAGCCTGCCTCACCAGCGATTGCTGCAAAGGCTGGCCATAGGCCAGCAGCCGTCCAAGGCCAATCAGCAACAACACGCCCAACACCACCGCGAGCAGTAGNTCAATCAAACTCATACCCCGCTGATAGGCACTTCGCTCAACACTCATGGCGTCCCATACCAAAAAAAGTACCCAAAGAAGCGCTCAAAAAGCGTTTCAAAATGGGTCGCCCAACGTAATTCGATGCATGCTCGAAGCGTTTTGTTTGGCTTNAGGCATCGGCCACTCAATGGCAAGGGCGAAGTCTTCGCCTGCCCTCACCCTGACGTTGAACTCAGTGAATCGAGTATTACGATNCGTAACGGCGCGATGCGNAATGCCCATCAGCTCGGCACAGAAATCCCCCAGCAACTGAACATTGAGCACACAGACCAAATGGGCGGACTCAAAATCTGCCCACTGACTGGCAGAGCACCAGCGATTGATGCACCAAGGGGGGCTCACCGGCAGATCGTCGGCAGACAACTCCATGTCGATACTACGTAGCCATTGGCCTGGCGACACAGAGCTATCTGGCCAGAAACCACCTAGGTGAAAGGCCGAAACCCGCGCAACAAAGTGACTGGCGGCATACCGCGCATGAGCGTTGCTCTGCACGCCACCGACGACGGCAGCGCTGCGCAACATGAGCATCTGTGCAGCGGCCACAGGTATCGCCACCAGCAACGTGGCGACCAACACTTCCAACAAGGTGAAGCCTCGCAANATNGACTCACTCATCGTCTGACCANTGCTGGCGCCCCAGATGATCCAGCGTCAAAGTCGCAGCNTGCACACTCGCCGTTGGCCGAGCTTGCAGCTCGAACCCGGCGCTACTGCCTGTCACGNTGATAGCGAAGTCGTTTCGCGTGCTGGGGCTGATGGCGCAAATATTGTTGGCCAGCTCACCAGACACTGCATCACCGTCGCCATCTCCATCGGAGTCAGCAAGCAGCAACCAAGGGCTGTCCTCTCTAGGGTTCGCCGCAAGCGCCAAGGCATGCAATGCCTGAGCGCAGGCCATCAGTTCGAGCTGCATCGCTGCACGGCGGCCTTGANTTTGCTGCGCGCCATAGCGGGGTACGGCAATCCACATCAGGACGGCAAGCAGCGCCAGCACCAATATCAGCTCGAGTAAGGAAAACCCTCGTCTGAGAGGGTCTAATGGATGGGTACAAATTCGACTACGCATAAGATCATGCTGCGACCTGCCCTAAGGCTCAGCTAGCACCATTGGCTGGGATCTGTGTAGGCGAAAGCTGCCAACGAGCCAGCAACGCGCCTATAACGCGCGGTGAATTATCGCGTCAGCAGTATTTTTCCAACGGTTTCGTTCGTGGCCATCAGGGCATGAGCGTCGGCGGTTTGTGCCATGGGAAAGCGTGCCTCCACAATCGGTTTGATNGAGCCGTCTTCGAGCCTTGGCCAAACATCGCGCTTCAGGCCGTCCATGACCAATGCCTTTTCGCCAATAGGTCGCGCGCGCAGCGTCGAGCCTATGACCCGCGCACGCTTCATCATCAGCAACCCAAGATTCGCCTCGGCCGTCGCGCCGCTCATCAATCCGATGAGGACTAAGCGTCCGCCAAGACCCAGCACTGTGAGGTTATCCGATAGATATTGACCACCCACCGGATCCAATATCACATCGACGCCATGTTCTGCCCACGCCTGAGCGGCGGGCAAAAATGATCCGTCGTGACGAATGGAGCCAGCCNGNGCGCCTAGCGCCATACATTGATCGAGCTTGGACTGATTACCCACGGTCACAAAACTGGGATTGTTCGAATGCTTAAGCATTTGCAGCGCCGCNGTGCCAACACCACTGGCGCCGGCATGAATAATGACTCGCTCAGTCGGGGCAAGNGCCGCCTCCANATACAGGTTCAAATAAGCGGTCGCGAATACTTCCGGCAGTGCAGCGGCATCGACAACCGACACACCCTTGGGCACCGGTAGCACTTGACCCGCAGGCACCACAACCTCTTCCGCGTAACCACCNCCCGCCAGCAAGGCGCACACTTCGTCGCCAACAGTGAAACTTGAGACGCCCTCACCAAGCTCTGTGACGGTACCCGAACACTCTAATCCCATGATGGGACTGGCGCCCGGCGGNGGCGGGTAGCCACCTTTGCGCTGCATCAGGTCTGCACGATTGATCGCCGAGGCCGCGACCTCGATACGCAATTGCCCCGGCCCACACAGCGGGCGCTCGAAGTCTGCCCAGACTAAATTTTCGCCCTCTACTTGTATTGCTTTCACCGTCTCTCCCANTGAATCGANCTACCAAGACATTCGAATTTTCAATCCTTGCTCGTGCAGATATTGCTTTANCCCACTGACTCGATAGTCGCCGTAATGCACCATNGATGCCACCAGCGCTGCGTCGGCCTTGCCATCGGTGAGCACTTCATGAAGATGTTCAGGCAAACCGGCGCCGCCGGAGGCGATCACAGGAATGCGCACAGCTTCNGCGATCATGGCGGTAAGCGGAATGTCGTAGCCGTCTCGGGTGCCATCAGCATCGATGGAGTTCACCACCAGTTCGCCCGCGCCCCGTTTTTCGCCTTCGCGTGCCCAGTCCAAGGCGTCGCGACCTGTGGGTGTTCGGCCGCCATTAATGACAATCTCGAAACCGCTGGGTTGTTCTGCATTTGCCTCGACCCGCTTTACATCCATCGACAGCACGATGTTCTGATCGCCGACGGCCTCTGAGCACTCGTTGATCAGGTCTGGGCGTGTCACCGCGGCGGAATTCACATTAATTTTTTCTGCGCCGGCAAGACGNAGATCCGTAGCATCGGCCACGCTGCGAATACCTCCACCTACCGANAGCGGTATGAAAACCTGACTGGCAACCGCTTCCACCACGTCGAGCATGATGCTGCGCTTATCACTGGAGGCTGTGATGTCGTAAAACACCAACTCATCTAACCCGTCCAAGTAATACTCCCGCGCTTTCTCAACCGGGTCGCCAATGTTCTGGGTGTTCTCGAACTTCACGCTCTTGGCGAGGTGCCCATCGCGGACGTCCAGACAGGCCACTACACGTTTACTGAGCATTGCCGTCNACCTGTGCTTGAGTCGATATTTGCGATCCGTTCCAAACGCCATCCCAGCGCGCAAAGTTTTCAAACAGNCGTAACCCCACCCGCCCGCTTTTTTCCGGNTGAAACTGTGTGCCGATNAAATTATTCTTCCCTAGCGCGCNAGCGAAAGACCCCTCGTAATCGGTTTCAGCTAAGACGTGGTCGAGCGCGGCAGGGTTCGGGAAATACCCATGCACAAAGTAGAACTCATCTCCTGGCATTATCCCCGCCAATACTGGATGAGGCTGAATGACCCTGACCTCGTTCCAACCCATGTGAGGAATCTTCAGCTCTGGTTGGTTGAGTTTAAAGCGTTGCACGCGGCCGCCAAGAAGGCCCAAGGTTTGCGTATCGTTTTCTTCGGAATAATCGAGAGAGACCTGCATACCTAAGCAAATACCGAGCACGGGAATACCGCTGGCGATAGCCGCTTTCAAGGCGTCATCTAAGCCGCGTTCACGCAGGCTGCGCATGGCACTGCCAGCGGCGCCCACACCGGGAAAGATGATGCGTTCAGCTTGCACGATGGCACTGGGGTCGCTGGAGAATTCAGCGGCTAATCCCACTTCGGCACAAGCNCGTCTGACACTGCCTAGGTTGCCTGCGTCGTAGTCGAGGATCAGTGTCACGATGAATTGGCGCCAAGCGAAGAGGCCGCAAATACTAGCGGATCGGCCAAAAATTCACTAGATATACACGGCTGCGCTGGAACCATTCGCAAATTGAATGACCATCATCGTCATACCAATNACTTCTTTACGAGAACCAAGTTCCATGTTCGAGCACACCCAAAAGATAGGTTATTTGTTGATTAATCTTGGCACGCCGGATTCGCCTGCGGTTAAAGATGTGCGCCGTTACTTGGGCGAATTTCTGATGGACCCCCACGTGCTCGATATACCGTGGGCACTGCGCGCCCTGATCGTCAATGCATTCATCCTGCCTTTTCGTCCAAAGGACAGTGCAGAGGCCTATAGCAAAATATGGACCCCGGAAGGCTCGCCGCTNTTAGTGAAAAGCCAAGCGCTGGCTGACAAACTCCACGAACGCNTGGGTGCGCCGGTNGCCCTGAGCATGCGCTACGGCAAGCCCGCTATCGCTGATGGNCTGCAGCTGCTGCACGACAGTGGTGTTACCCAAGTCTGCATCGTGCCGCTGTACCCGCACTATGCGGACTCCACCATTACCACGTCGGTTAATGCCGCCATGGCGCATATGCCCGCTGGCATGCAGGGCGATGTCATCATGCCGTTCTTTCAGGCACCAGAGCACACCAAGGCCTGGGGCGAGAACATTCGTCAGCACCTGCCTGAGCATTGGGACCACCTGCTCTTCAGCTATCACGGTCTACCGGAAAGGCACCTGACGAGGGCAGATCCAACAGACNAGCACTGTCTGAAGCAAGATGATTGCTGCAACGTGGACTCGGTCGCCCACAAAACCTGTTATCGACATCAGGTGATGGTCACTTCACGAGAGATCGCGCGCTACCTAGACATCAACAANGACAAATACAGCGTCAGCTTTCAGTCGCGGCTTGGCCGAATCCCCTGGTTAACGCCCTACACCGATCAAGTGCTGGAGCAGATGCCAAGCCAAGGCATCAAGCACGTNGCAGTGGCTTGCCCCGCCTTTGTGGTGGACAACTTAGAAACCTTAGAAGAGATGGGCATGCAGGGCGAGGAAACATTTCTAGAGGCCGGGGGCGAGTCATTTACCCTCGTGCCCTGCATCAACGATGANGANCTGTGGGTCGACGGCTTNGCCGCNCTTTGTCTTCAGCAGGCCCACGCACTGGAGTCGTAGNAAATTTCCGCATNGCGCGGNGCTCCTCGCAATAACTGGAATCACAAATCTTTTGCGGTTGATCGAAACCTAAGTCTCACTCATCTATNGCAGCGGTCAGCACCGACACCTCTTGATAAAACGTACGTACTAAGGGCTGNGCAAACATCGACTTACGCGCCACAAAGCGCACGGGCCTAGATAACTGTTCTGCAGCCAGTTTAATCAACTTCTTTTCGGCGATACCTAGGGTTTTCGCGACGCCTGTGGGCACAAGCCCATGACCAAAATCTGAAAGCGCCATCTGCGCCACAGCAAAAAAAGACTCAAGGGACGTGCTGCGATTCAAATTGAGCCGCTGCATGTTTTCTTCAATGGAACCCCATGCGCCAGAGCGCGATTCAATCGTCATCACATCCAGCGGGTCGCCGCTGCGATATTTCAAAGGTTTTAGGCCAGATGGAACAATCACCATGGGCTCGTGCCGAATAACTTCGGATACTAAATCNGTATCGGCGTCCGGGCTGCCCGTGCAAATNCCGATCATGTATTCACCAGAGCGCAGGCGATCCAGCACAACCGGCGAGCGCTGCGCATGAAATTCAAACTCCACGCTTGGCATCAAATCTCGAACCTGTGAGAACAGCGTCGAACCCCAACTCGCCAAAATAGCCTCGGAAACACCCAGAATAATCTTGCCCTTGCGCAGGGCATTATCTTCCAAAAACACGCTACGCAGTTCGGAAAGCAGCGGCGTTACTCGTTCTACGAGGCGCGTTCCATGATGCGTAAGCACTACTCTCCTACCGTGCCGTTGGATCAAATCTCGATCGTAGTAGCGCTCAAGCGCAGCTATGCGTTTTGATACCGCCGACTGGGAAATACGCAGCGCGGTACTGGCCTCCATCATGGTGCCGGTTTTCGACAGCGCGATAAGCGTCTCAAGATTTTCAATCATAGCGTTTGGTCTCGGTCGCAAAGCTGCAGCTGAATGTGCCGCCCGACATACCATTCTGTTTGAGCATTAATCATATTCTACCTCATCGCTTTTTTCATATATAAGAATCGATAAAACTG
>PBTJ01000063.1 GCA_002726925.1 Gammaproteobacteria bacterium
TGGGTCGATCTTCGGCAAAGCCGGTAGCCAGTCTGAGCGTGCAAAAAACAAACTACAGATTCTAGAAAATGGCGACCCCAAAACTCTAAAATCCATCACCGGTCTCTACTCGCGAGTACTGTCCTTCGCCACCCGCTACAGTATCGTAACCCTAATCGGCACAGTGGCGGTTTTGTTCAGCACATTTTGGGCCTACGGCCAGTATGGCGGCGGTCTTATCTACTTCTCCGACGGCGAAAATAAATTCGCTGCGGTCAATCTGCGAGCGCGCGGCAATCTCAGCGTTGAAGAAACCAATCTGTTGTTACGCGAAGTGGAAGAACGAGTGCTGCAGATTGAGGGTATTGCTCATGTCAACGCCTACACCCAGNTATCCGGCAGACCCAGCAGAGANGGNGGCACGGATCGGGTNGGTTCNATNTTTCTNGANCTNTATGACCGAGGGGATCGTCGCCTCNACTCCGAAGCCGTCTTNGAGCGCGTGCGCGAACGCACACAAGACATGGTNGGNGTGCAGGTAGAACTGCANNCCATGGACATGGGGCCACCNGTGGGCAAGGANCTNCAAATNGAGCTGTCGTCCTACAANCGCNNNGTNATTGAACCNGCNGTGACCAANATCNCCNANTACNTGCNAACNCANGTNGCNGANGTTCGCGACATCGACGATACCCGNGCNCTNCCNGGCGTTGANTTNAANATCGANGTGGANCGTGCCCAAGCCGCCATTTANGGCGCCGANGTNACCCAAGTNGGCGTNGCCGTACAGCTCATCACCAACGGNATNAAGGTNGGCGANTATCGACCNGANCGNTCCGANGACGCNGTCGATATTCGTGTGCGCTACCCNTCCGNGCAGCGCGGCGTCATGGCNCTTGATGAACTGCANATNGTNACCNCCGGTGGNTTGGTGCCNNTGGCNAACTTNGTCACAGTNANNCCNTCNAACAATGTTGATACGNTGCANCGNGTNAACGGCGTGCCGATCATGATGNTNCTNGCNAANGTNGCGCCNGGNGTTTTNGCCGACACCAAGGTCAAAGAAATACAGNCGTGGATCGACTCGCAAGATTGGCCNCCGGAGCTGCGNATNCAGTTTCGCGGCGCCAACGAAGAGCAAGCCGAGTCATTGGCCTTTGTCGGCGTNGCCTTTGGCATGTCNCTNCTGCTNATGTTTGTNCTGCTGGTNACGCANTTCAACAGTTTCTANCAAAGCTCGNTGATTNTGTTNGCCGTNGTGCTCTCCACNGCNGGCGTGCTCATTGGTCTNCTCATTACCGGCAATCCNTTCAGNGCGATNTTNAGNGGCGTTGGCGTGGTGGCNCTGGCAGGCATTGTCGTGAACAACAACATCGTTTTGATCGATACCTACAATGAAATACGCGATAACAATCCCGATATGCACTATGTGGATTTGATCGTGCGAACCGGTGCGCAACGTTTNNGACCCGTNATGCTNACNACNATNACNACGGTGTTTGGCCTATTGCCGCTGGCGAGCAATNTCAGCATCGACTTCGTTAACCGAACNATCGAATACGGCAGCATGCTGTCTACCTTCTGGGTACCGCTGTCCCAAGCCATCGTATCGGGGTTGACCTTCGCAACCTTACTGACCCTCGTTACCACNCCGGCCATGCTNGCAATACCTCATCAAATCAAAGGTATTTACCGACGCATNCGTAGCACTACCCCAAGCGCAGCGGAGCNACTGGCGGGCGAGTCGGCTGGNTANTGNTNTANNANCCANNCGATCATGTCCGGGTAGGCGCGNNNATCCTGNANAAAGAACANNTGNCCGCCNTCNTANAGCTTGAGCTGNGCNCNNGGTATNACNNNCTCNAGNGCNNGCATATTCTCNGGCGGCGCGATGCCGTCATACAGGCCACCTTGAAGTAGCACCGGCATGTCGAGGGTCGCCAAGCGCTCATAAGTATCGTGAAACTTCCGCGCATTGAGTTGCTTCATCGCTCCCACCTCGTCTCGGTCGGGCCGCCGCGCGGACAGACTGATATCGAATAGGGTTTGCCAATGATCGGGGTTGGCGACAATCCATTCGTCGGTGCGACGAGTATCCGAAATCTGCAAATGCCTCTTCACCCGTTCTGCAGGCGCCAGAGCTTCCAGCTCGTGCAGGGGAAAGGACGGCCGACCGGCACCGCCAGCAGAGGTACAGACCAGCAACAGCGAGCGAATTTTCTCTGGGTAACGCAGCGCAAGTTCTTGAGCCACCATNCCGCCATAGGACACACCGATCACACGCACCGGCGCATCGGTGACCTGGTCAAGCAGCGCNGCGGCATCGTCAGCGTAATCTGCCATGGTGTATTCAACGGCCGGTTTTGCACTTTGACCCAGGCCACGCTGATCGAAACACACAAGATTGAAGTGCTTTGCGAGCGGCGAATCCAGCTGATTGGGCTTGTTACGCAAATCGCCGCCGGTACCGCTGATATACAACAGCNTAGGGCCCTCCCCGGCTCGCTCAACGTAAAACTGCAGCCCATTGGCCGCGACGAAACCCCGATATTCTTGTCCTAGCATAGGGTCACCAACCTCCACTCCCTGCCGATCTAGGTGCGCTNTGCCAATGCCNTAGCATAGGCGANCACACGTTGTGCNTCCTCNGCGTGCAGGTTTTCAATGAGCTGACCGTTAAGCTCCGCTACCCCCCTGCCCTTCGCAGATGCCTCATGCCAAGCTTCTAAAACTGCTNGAGCATGGTCAACATCNTTGTCGCCNTAGCCAAATACCTCGTTGGCTATGGGTACCTGATCNGGATGGATCAGCGTTTTACCATCAAAACCCATGGCGCGTCCGGCCTCGCAGGCTTCGCGCAAACTGTGCACGTTTCGAAAATCTAAATGCACCCCGTCAAAGATATCTTTGCGCAAATGTCTGGCCACCAGCACGCAATGCTGCAGCGCGTAATCTAAATTGCTGCGCGATGGTAGGTGTTGGGCGCGCAACTCTTTCACCAAGTCACTGGTGCCCATGACAAGGCAAGTAACGGCAGCGTCGTCGGCAAATTGCTGCAGATTCAATACGGCTGTGGGCGTCTCGACCATAATCCATAGCGGCAAGCTTGAACCTCGCAAGGCAAGCTCACGCTTGATGCGCAGGATCTGCTCNGGGTTTTCAATCTTGGGAAACAACAGCGCCGAGATAGGCGCTGTTGCAAAAGTTTGCAAATCCTCCAGCCCCCATTCGGTCTCCAATGCGTTACAGCGAACCACAAGTTCGCGGTAGCCATATTGATATTGAGCAAGCGCNGCTCGGACTTGCTCTCGNGCTTGGGTCTTGGCAGCACTCGCAACCGCGTCCTCAAGGTCNAAGATAATGGTATCGCANTCGATTGCTTCAGCCTTTTNCAGCGCTCGCGCGTTGGCCCCGGGCATATATAAAAGGGAACGGCGCGGCACCACCATTTTTTCTGCAGACATCGACACCCCCACTCCAAAACGCGCACTAAAGTGCCACGCTTGACGAGAATTTGCATTAGCATCTGACAATCACGGTATTGGGGAGAGTAAAACATGCAGCAACCGTTCGATCTTTCTGGCCAGGTGGTCGCCGTCACCGGCGCTTCGTCGGGCTTTGGCCACCACTTCGCAGGTGTGCTGGCAAATGCAGGGGCAAAGGTCGTGCTCGGCGCGCGACGCACAGAAAAACTCAACGCGCGGGTTGAGGACATTACTGCAAACGGCGGCGAGGCCATTGCCGCAACCCTCGACGTCAGAGACAAAGACAGCATTGCGGGCTTTCTCGATACCGCATACGAGCAATATGGCCGCCTAGACTGTGTGATCAACAACGCTGGTGTTGAAGCTGGGGCGAAGACCTATCACACCATTGATGAAGACGACTGGGATTTTGTCCTAGACACTAACCTTAAGTCAGCATGGCTGGTCTCTAAGCTCTATACCGATCGAGTCGTCGCGCATAAGCAGGACGGCGGGAACATCATCATGATCTCCAGCATTACCGATTCGCGCACCATCAAGGGCCAGTTCCCCTACGCCGTTTCAAAGGGCGGCATGACCCGCATGACCGAAGTCATGTCCTTGGAGGCAGCAAAGTACAACATTCGCGTAAATGCCCTAGCACCAGGTTACTTCTTAACGGACGTGAGCCGTATTTTGCTGGAATCCCCCATGAGCGAGGACTTTGTAAAAGGCATACCGATGCGCCGAGTAGGTGAATTCCCAGATTTAGACGGCCCACTGCTGTTACTGGCCAGTGACGCCTCTCGCTACATGACTGGCTCGGTTCTCGTGGTAGACGGCGGCCACATCTGCGGCTCGCTCTAGAGAGATAGGCGCAAAACTCCACCTTCAATAGCAAAGGAATATCAATGTCAGACATCGATCCATTTACGATCTCGATCAGCGATGAACAGATTAACGATCTGAAAAACCGCATCGCCCATACTCGCTGGCCCGACGCGGAAACCACCAACGATTGGAATCAGGGTGTACCCCTCGCCTATGTGAAGGAACTCGTTCAATACTGGGGCGAGCAATACGACCATCGGCGATTGGCCAACCGGTTAAACGTCTTCGATAATTATCGGATCGACCTGATGGGCTTGGGCATTCATTTCATGCACATCAAGTCGAGCAACCCTAATGCTCGGCCGCTACTGCTCACGCATGGGTGGCCGGGATCCGTCGTGGAGTTTCTCAATGTGATTGGGCCACTGACGGAACCCCAAGAGCACGGCGGCAACCCGGAGGACGCCTTTCATTTGGTGATCCCATCCTTGCCCGGCTACGGTTTTTCAGACAAGCCAACCGAAACCGGCTGGGGGGTAGAAAAAACCGCAGATGCTTGGGCTGCCTTGATGGCAAGGTTGGGCTATTCCCAATACTTTGCGCAGGGCGGTGACTGGGGCGCTNTCGTGACATCGCATGTCGGTCGACGAGACCCAGATCACTGTCTGGGCATTCACCTGAACATGGTCACGGTACCGCCGGATGCCAGCGCCAGTGACCTCACCGAAATTGAGCTATCAGCTCTCGCTGGCTGGCAGTTCTATCAGGAGTGGGATTCTGGATACTCGAAACAGCAAGCTACTCGACCGCAGACCCTTGGATATGGGTTGGTGGATTCACCGAGTGGTCAGGCAGCCTGGATCGTCGAGAAGTTTTACCAGTGGATGGACTGCAACGGTCACCCAGAAAACGTCGTGAGCCGCGACGAGCTGATTGATGACATCATGGTCTACTGGCTCAACGGTGCCGGCGCATCTTCTGCCCGCCTGTACTGGGAGAGCTTTGGCGGAGCTGCCGGTAATGCCGCGCCAGTAAATGTACCGATGGGAGCGTCTATCTTTCCGAAAGAAATATTCCGCACCAGTCAGCGTTTTGCCAGCGCCGTTTACAAGAACATCGTCTTTTGGCGAGACAAAGACAGCGGCGGTCATTTCGCTGCATTCGAACAACCCAAGGTGTTCGTGCAAGAGGTTCAGGACTGCTTTCGCCAGATGCCTCAACCCGAATCCGACTGAGGCAAGGCCATATCAGGCGGCGCTTAACTCGCCGCCTTCAATGGTCACCCGATGCATTTCCCGGCGGCTGCCNTGATAGTCATTCACCGCCCAATGCCANGTGGCGCGGTTATCCCAGAAAGCTAGCGCACCTTCACTCCACTGAAAGCGAATGGTGTGTTCTGCGCGGCCAATATGCTGNTACAAAAATTCAAGCAGCGNCGCAGATTCCTTNTCCGTCCAGCCTTCGAAGCGCAGCGTAAATCCTGGATTTACATAAAGTGACGGACGACCNGATAGCGGGTGACGAATCACCACCGGATGCACGGCATCTTGCTTGGCCGCATCTGAATTACCCAGCCGGCCCTTCATCTCGCCCATATAGGGTGCTTGCTCACCGAAGACGTGGCGCGACGAGTGCACNGCCCGCAACGAAANCAACATCTNCTGCATNCCCTTGGACAGGCTGGCAAAGGCTTTCGTGCAGGAAGCGAAGAGCGTATCGCCACCGGTGGGAGGCACTTGCCGGGCCAATAACATAGAGCCCAGGGCTGGGACCTGATCATAAGAGTGATCCGTATGCCAGTAGCCCCCAATATTGCCCTGCTGCTGCGGCTCCTTGACCACCTGGGCGATGGCGGGCTGACCTTCAACATGGGTGAAGAAGCGATTTATGTTGATATCTCCCCAACGCGAAGCGAAAGCTAGGTGGGCTGCCGGCGCCATGGATTGGTTTTCAAAGAACAACACCTCGTGCTCGGCAAATGCTGCTTTGAGTAGCTGCATCTGTTCGTCCGAGACCTGTGCCAAGTCGATATCTTCAACCAAGCAGCCTAACGCCCCCTTGCTGGTNATTTGCAGTGCCTTACTCATCTATCGTGCCCCTCGAGTCTGTCTCTGGCTTCAACGGTGCTGGTGCTAAGAAAATCAATNCCCCGGAAANGACATTAAGGCTAGCAACAATTAGCAGCGCACCGTCGTAGCTGCCAACTGTATCGCGATAAATCGCCACTAACCATGGTGCTAAGGCGCTTAACGCCAAGGCAAAGGGCATCGCGGCACCGCGTATGGAGCCAAGAAATTTGCGGCCAAAAAATGCGGCCCAAATGACTTCCTGCATAGGAATCATACCGCCCCAACCCAGCCCCAAGACTGCATAAGCCGCGTATATCCAAAACAGCTCCAGTGACGCAGTCGCATAGACGATTAGAAAGAGCGCAATACCGGTGATGGCAGCAGAGACGGCGGCCAACGGTTTAGCCGGTGTGCGGTCAATCCAATATCCCCANAACGGCTTACTCACCATGGCCGGCACCGAGGCCACCAGCATAGCGAATGCTGCCTCGTTACGGGTCAGCCCAGAATCACTCAGAAACGGTACGGTGTGTATCAGCAGGACAAAAATATTGATCGAGAAAAAACCAAAGGCAATGACCAACGCGTAGAACGAGAACGTGCGCACGGCTTGCGCCCGAGTGAAAGACGCTGCCAGTTCCAACCGTGCTCGCTCGCCCATACCCTGTTCGATCTGAGTCGCCGAGTAGCCGTCCGGGTAAAGGCCATGGTCCTCAGGCGCGCGTCGCATAACCAGTGCCAAGGGCAGCGTGAGCGCAGTCGCACTCAGCCCAAGCCAAAGCCAAGCCTCTCGCCAACCCACCGTATCCACCAGCCAGGTCGCCAGTGGCGTTAGCACCACACCGCCAAAGGAGACGCCCATGGCGGCAACNGAGATGACAATGCCGCGACGCTCTACAAACCACTTGGACAACGTCACGTTGACCACNAAATTCCCCAGCATGGCGCAGCCGATGGTNACCAATACGCCGTTTAGCAGCAGCCACGCCCACAGCGAATCTATTTGACTGGTGAGCGCTAAAGTCACACCGAGTATCAGGCTGCCCACCAGCATAATGGGACGGCCACCGTACATATCGACCCGAGATCCGATGTAAATACCAACGACGGCCATCACCATCTGACCGATGGTGCGAGTCAACGTGAAATCAGCGCGACTCCAGCCCAGTTCATCTGTCATGGGCGCCATGAAAGAGCCAAGGACATAGCTATACATACCCGTTGAGACAAATTGGGCGACGAAGGCAGCGCCGACTAGGTAATAGCCGTAATAGATTGGCCCCGAGTCACGGGGCGTAATGTGTAGCAAAGTCGATTCCAAAAAGAACTGTGGGGCAGCACCTACCGAGCAAGCCCCAACTCGATAACCCCGATGCTGATACATCGGGGGCTTTATGGCTAAGCGGTAAGGGCGTTAAGGACCTTGCTGACGATGTCTTCCGCCTTTTCATGCATCTCTGCATCTGTTGCATCCTGAATCGGATGGGCGACAAATACGCGCTGCGCGTCGGGCATTCCCAACGCATCTGCCTGAGCCGTAGCGGCGCTGACAAACTCCGAAGAAGCAATCGAAACCGCGGGCGTTCCCTGAATTTCAAACCATACCGTGTCATGCAAACTGCACGTAGTACAGGAACCTCAGTCAGCCAAAGCCTCAATCACAAAGTCGTTATCGCGCTGAATTTCTTCGCGTAATGCAGCCGGTGCAGGCTTGGAAAAGGTCGGCTTTGCGTAGCGCGTCAGCGTCACGCCCGGTAGCTGGGCAGCCAGCACCTGTTCCAGTCGATCCAGCAGCACATTGCCTTTGGGCTTAGAAATATCAAGTAGCGCCACCCGTCCGGAGACGGTATCAGAGCGCGGAGTGAGTTGCCGGGTGACCGGTACTCGCTCATCTGTGGGGTCCAAAATTGTTGTCATCACAACTCCTCTTTTGCAGTCAGACGCCTAGCGCATTGCTTGGCGAAATGGCTTATGCCGACGCTGTTGAGCCTACTTAACCCTGTAAAACGGGCGAGATAGCCGCAACATCGGATCCTGTGTTTTACCCTAATGTTCTATTTTGCGCGACACCGGAATAGACCCGACGCTGCCAGTTACCCAGCCGTGGAATGCGCCGGAGAACTTCCCGGCCTCACTGCCAGCGATTACGATGTGGATATCATCATCGCGCCTAAACTTGCTCACCATTTTATTCAGGGTGGCCTCATCCATTCG
>PBTJ01000007.1 GCA_002726925.1 Gammaproteobacteria bacterium
CATTCTCGGGAGGCGAGCTACTGCTGGCGTTGTGGCGCAGCCCTGTACCAGCGGTCAAGAGACCGTGAGACGGGAGAATCTGAGTCCAACGAAAGCCTAGACAGCTAATCGGTCTCTTCCGGCCCCATCCGCAGAATGTGGGCGTCGATGCGGTGGGTGATGGTGAATTCTGGCTCGGCGATGTTTTTCAGCAGCGCCTTATGTTCGGCGTCAAAGGCTGCTACTTGCTGCGTATCAAGGGTGGCACCTATGCCGCGGGATGCACGGATGCGCCCCATCCAAGCCTCGCGAGTGAAGGGAATTTCCTCGTCGTAATAAAAGTATCCGCAGTAATGCATCGTGGGGGTAATGCCTGGGTAGCGCGGGCCAGTTCCGCCCCGATAGTGGGCGCCATGCCAGTTAGGGTTGTGCTGCAATATCAGCGCCTCGCTGGCCTTGGCGATAGAATCAACCCCGGGCAGCCAAGAGAAATGCGAGATCACCAACACGCCCTTGGGCCTCAGCCAGCGCTGCAGGCTTGCCAGCACCTTGGGCGTGTCGAAATACAGAAAACACTGGTTGGCGGTGACAACGTCAATACTGCTGTCGGCTGTCTGGGTCTCATCGGCGGGGGCCACCTGAAAGTTGATGCTCAGGCCCTGCATTTGCGCGAGTTTGGCCGCCATACGTACTTGTTCGACGGATATGTCGCTCGCTATGACATCACTGCCTTGCGTGGCCAGTTGTCGTGCGATGACGCCGGTTCCCGTCGCAAGATCGAGGACTTTTTGCCGGGGTAGACCAATGCCGAGTGCTGCCAATCGTTGGTAGAAGCTGGGTGGGGGGCCGGGGCGATGTTTGGCGTAATCGGTTGAGGTTTTGCCCCAATCGATGCGCTTGTTTTGCTCGCTGGTGGTGTCTTGCATGGTCATAACTTTTCTCGGTTGGACAATGCAGGCTAGGTATGCCTGATCTGCTCTTGGGTTTTCCGGCGACCAGCGGATGTGCGCACCCGACGAGTGGCTTGCCGCTGACGCGAGTCTCTACAAGGTCTTGCAACTAGCGTAGAATCGGCGGCTCTCTGGCGGGGGAGTTTCTGCCAGTTTCCGAACCAACTCAGGAGGAAAAGGTCGTGTTAGAAGCTTACCGTGTCCATGTACAAGAACGTGCTGAGCTAGGAATTCCGCCCAAGCCTCTCGATTCTGACTGGACTGCTCAATTGGTTGAGCTATTGAAAACCCCGCCTGCGGGTGAAGAGGCATTTCTGCTCGATTTGATCGCCAATCGCGTTCCCCCAGGCGTCGACGAAGCGGCCTATGTGAAAGCAGGTTTTTTGAGTGCCATTGTCACTGGCGATGCAAGCTCACCCCTGATCGACGCTGCGGCGGCGGTGAAGTTGCTGGGCAACATGCACGGTGGCTACAACGTCGCCACGCTGGTAAGTCTGCTGGATGACGAGACGCTTGCAGCCTCTGCCGCAGAGGAACTCAAAAGCACGATCTTAGTCTTTGATGCCTTTCACGATGTCGCCGCTAAGGCCGATGCAGGCAACGCACATGCCAAGGGCGTGATGCAGTCTTGGGCTGACGCCGAGTGGTTTACGACCAACGATTCAGTGTCCGAAAGCATTCAAGCCGTGGTGTTTAAGGTAACTGGCGAGACCAATACGGACGATCTATCACCGGCGCAAGACGCATGGTCGCGTCCCGATATTCCGCTACATGCGCGCGCTATGTACAAGATGCAGCGCGAGGGCCTAACGCCTGAAGTTCAGGGCGAGGTCGGTCCCATGAAGCAAATCAAGGCGCTGCAAGACGGCGGCATGCAGGTTGCCTTCGTCGGTGACGTTGTCGGCACAGGCTCATCACGTAAGTCCGCCACCAACTCGGTACTGTGGTTCTTTGGCGAAGACATGCCCGGTGTGCCCAACAAGCGCTCTGGGGGCATCTGCATTGGCGACAAAGTCGCGCCGATTTTCTTCAACACGATGGAAGATGCTGGCGCCTTGGTATTTGAAGCCCCGGTGGAAAAACTCGGCTTCGGTGACGTGATTGAGATTCGTCCTTACGACGGCAAGATCCTCAGCGAGAACGGTGACGTGCTGTCGGAGTTTGATTTCAAGTCCGATGTGATCTTGGACGAAGTACAGGCGGATGGTCGTATTAACTTGATCGTTGGCCGTGGCCTTACTCAGCGCGCTCGTGAGCATATGGGCCTGCCTGTGTCGGATTTGTTCCGTCAGCCATCGGCACCAGAATCTTCTGATAAGGGCTATACGCTGGCACAAAAGATGGTCGGTCAGGCCTGCGGTGTCGAGGGTATTCGCCCCGGTACATACTGCGAACCGAAAATGACCACCGTCGGCTCTCAGGACACCACCGGTCCCATGACCCGAGATGAGTTGAAAGACCTCGCTTGCTTGGGCTTCTCTGCAGATTTAGTGATGCAGTCTTTCTGCCATACCGCGGCTTATCCAAAGCCTGTGGACATCGATACGCAGCACAGCTTGCCTGACTTCATTATGAACCGTGGTGGCGTCTCGCTGCGTCCCGGTGACGGCATCATTCACAGCTGGCTGAATCGCATGTTGCTGCCCGACACCGTGGGCACTGGCGGTGACTCGCATACACGGTTTCCGCTGGGTATTTCCTTCCCTGGCGGTTCTGGTTTGGTGGCCTTTGCAGCGGCAACCGGTGTGATGCCACTGGATATGCCAGAGTCGGTACTCGTGCGCTTCAAAGGCGAGATGCAGCCGGGTATCACCTTGCGTGATCTTGTGCACGCCATTCCGTATTACGCCATCAAGGAAGGGCTGCTTACGGTTGAGAAGAAAAACAAGAAGAACATTTTCTCTGGTCGCATTCTAGAAATTGAAGGCCTGAACTCGTTGACGGTCGAGCAGGCCTTCGAGCTGTCGGATGCCTCGGCAGAGCGTTCGGCTGCCGGTTGTACCATCAGGATGGCGGAAGATTCGGTTGCCGAGTACCTGCGATCAAACTGCACGCTGCTGCGTTGGATGATCAGCCAAGGTTACGGTGATGTGCGAACGCTGGAGCGCCGTGTGCAAAAGATGGAAGAGTGGTTGGCCGAGCCTTCACTGATGAGTGCTGACGCTGACGCCGAGTATGCGGCGGTAATTGAAATTGATCTTGCGGACGTTAAAGAGCCGATCGTTTGCTGCCCGAACGACCCAGACGATGCGCGGCTGCTGTCGGAAGTTTCCGGCGCCAAGGTGGACGAGATTTTCATCGGGTCTTGCATGACCAATATCGGCCACTTTCGCGCGGCGGGCAAGTTGCTCGATAAGGCTGGCTCCGTAGATGCACGTTTTTGGATTTGCCCTCCCACGCGTATGGATGCCCATACGCTGATGGAAGAGGGCTACTACAACATATATGGCCGGGTCGGTGCCCGCACCGAAATGCCTGGCTGCTCGCTGTGCATGGGTAATCAAGCCCGCGTGCTTGCTGGCGCAACGGTAATGTCGACGTCTACACGCAACTTCCCCAACCGCTTGGGCGATGGCGCAGACGTGTACTTGGCCTCGGCGGAACTCTCCGCTGTGGGAGGTGTGCTGGGTCGCCTGCCATCGCCAGCCGAGTATCTGGAGTACGCCAAGCAGCTTGACTCCATGTCCAGCGAGATCTATCGCTACATGAATTTCGATCAGATCGAGTCCTTCCACAACGCTGCAGAAGAGGGCAAGTTGATCGCCGCCGAGCAAATTGTGGAGGTGTCCTAGGTTAACGGGACACCACGGTGGCACTTAACCTAGGCCAACGAAAACGACCCTCCGGGGTCGTTTTTGATATGGACGGTACGCTTTTGGATACCGAGGGTCCGGCGCGAGCTGCTTTCGCTAGAGCGATTGTCGAGGTGGGCTTCGACTTCGATGCTTCGGTTTACGATCGCTGCTTGGGGACGACCTATGGTGAAACCCAGAAGATACTGCTCGCCGCCTACGGTGATGGTCTAGATACCCGTGCCCTTGGGGATGCGTGGACAGCCCATTTCTTGGCGGGTCGCGATCTCGCGCCGATCGAACTCAAACCCGGCATAGCAGAGCTGCTGCGGCGGCTGCAGGAGTTGAATATTCCCATGGCGGTTGCCACTGCGAATCAGCGTGAGATTTGCGAATCGTCCCTAAGCGACTGTGGTGTTCGCCAGTACTTTGGGCACTTGGTATGTACAGAAGATGTGCGCAACGCCAAGCCAGCGCCCGATCCGTATTTGTTAGCAGCAGCGAAATTGGGCAAGCAGCCTGCCAACTGTTGGGCGGTAGAAGATTCTGATATCGGTACGCGCGCGGCCGTGGCCTCGAAGATGCGTACGTTTCAGATTCCAGATGCTAGGCCGCCGAGTGAGTCGGTGCTGGCCTTAGGTCATGAAGTTTTAGCCAGCGCCAGCGAGTTGCTGACGCTGCTCACCGAGCCAGAAATTTAGTCTGCGGATAGACCGATGATTTGTGCTGGAGTCAGTTCCAGTGCGCGGGCGACGTGGTTAAAGAACGTGACCTCGTAATCACTCACACGTTCGTCGGCGTGAATCACCTCAAGCAGCGCCTCAAGGGTGTTCTTGCGATCTTTGGTATTGAGCTTGCGCGAGCACTTGTGCAAGTAGCGCTCGAAGGGCGCTCGCTCGTACAAGCGCGAGTTAGCGGCTACGCGTACATTGGCAGCGGTGAATTTCTCGCCGGTGCGATCGAGTAGCACTTCGCGAACCTTAGNCACCTCTATGGACTTGATGTTGGTATCCGCAGCNGTAGCGCGAGCCAAAGTCATGAGCAGGACTTCCTTGGCTAACTGGTTTTGTTCGGCTCTTGAGAGTGCGGAGCCGCTGAATAATTTTTTGATACCCGACAGTTTAACGATGCTCATGGATCCCCCTGTGTTGAATGGTCCGATGGGTCGGCGCGAGTATACCCCAACAGTTTTTTGTTATGGCTACTGTGTTGGTATGCCGTACGCAAAGCAGCGCACTGGTTCAAGCATTTGCCCAAGCTTTAATGAGGTGGTGGGCGATTGCACCCGGACCGGGGATTCGCAAGTCGGGATTTTCGCCTGCAATGGCNGACAAAACTTGGGTGCGGTCGAACCATGCAACGTCGGCCATTTCTTCCGTGTCGATGACGATATCCTGATTCAGTGCCATGCCGTGGCAGCCAATCATCAGCGACGATGGGAAGGGCCACGGNTGCGAGGAGTGGTAACTCACTGGCCCCACGGTAATGCCTGCTTCCTCCATNACTTCTCGGCGTACAGCCTCCTCCAGCGATTCGCCCTGATCGACAAAGCCTGCCAGCGCCGAGTAAAAGTTGCTCTGCGCCATGCGACCCTGAGATTTACCCAGAAGGCAGTAGTCGCCCTTGGCATCGTTTTGGATCAGCATGATGGCGACAGGATCCGTGCGCGGAAAGATATGCTTGTTGCAGTTATCGCAGTGTCTGACTTGGCCGCCGCGACCTGCGCGGCTTGGGCTGCCGCAGACAGCGCAATAGGGGTTACGTTGATGCCAATCGAGCATGGCTCGCGCTTGGCTGACGATGCCGCCTTCTGCAGCGCTGAGCGCCGCTACTGCCTGGCGGCAATCGCTGAAAGCATCTATGCAGCCAACACAACTGGCTTCTTCAATGCTAACCGCAAATCGACCTACGCCGTTGTCGAGGCCGAGAAAGACAAGTTGCNTAGGTNNGAANGGCAANTCGCCGTGGGCAATCCAAGCAAGTTGCCCCGTTGCTTGCGTGGCAACTTTGAGTTGATAAAAGAGTAAGAAGCGNCTGCTGCTTGCGTCTTGCAGGGCCTGAAGGGCTGCTTCGTCCCTTCGCAGGTGTTGGCCGCGNTCCAATGGGTTGCCGGCGAANGTGTGAACNNAGTCTTCATTAACGNTGTACATCGGATNAGCCTAACAANNGAGGGTNACAGCTTCATGGAATTTTTNNCCTAATCGNGGTGACTCTCTAGCGCGGCGAAATGAGGTATTCTTTTCCGCAATGTGAGCAGAGAGTTGANTTATTCCATGATGCAANCCATCGAGCGTATTCCCTTCGGCAACACTGGCCATCACAGCAGTCGTGCCATNTTTGGTGCTGCGGCGTTGGGCGCCATGAAGCAAGACCGTGCGGATCGCACCTTGGAGCAGATCCAACAGTGGGGCCTGAATCATATCGACGTGGCTGCAAGTTACGGCGAGGCGGAGCTGCGTTTGGCCCCTTGGCTGAAAGACAACCGTGATTCGGTCTTTCTCGCCTCGAAGACGGGTCATCGTACCTACGAGAAGGCTAAGCAGCAGATTCATGCGTCACTCGAGCGCCTGCAGGTGGACCAGCTTGATTTGATCCAAATGCACAACCTTNCCCAAGCCGATCAGTGGGAAACCGCCATGGGACCGGGCGGGGCTATGGAGGCCTTGTTGGAAGCCAAGGAGCAGGGCTTGGTGCGTTTTTTGGGCGTAACCGGCCACGGTACCTATGCCCCCGCCATGCACATGCAGAGCCTTGAAGCCTATCGGTTTGATTCGATTCTGGTGCCCTACAACTACACCATGATGCAGCAACCTCAGTANGCCCATGATTTCAACGCGCTCTACGATATGTGCCAAGCNCGAGGCGTCGCCATGCAGACCATTAAGGGTATTGCAGCGCGNCGCTGGCAGGAAGACGACGAAGAAAAACGNTTTNGTTGGTATCGACCCATCACTGATGCTGGGGCCATGAAGCGCGCTATNGATTTCGTCCTCGGTCGTAAGAATTTGTTTATNAACACCAGTAGTGATGCAACGTTGCTGGAAAGGTCGCTTACCGCGATTGCACAGCCCACGGCAGAGATAGATTTAGCGCTGTTGGCTGCGGACGCTGAACGTTTGGGTGTTGAACCACTGTTTGTGCGCGACGTGTCTGACGATGTGGTCATCAGCGCCGGCTGAGTATGGCGTCTCGTGAAGAGCGCTCCGATTGAAGGGGAAGGGGAAAGAGAAATGAGTCATGAGAATGGGCAGGTGCGCCGGTTAGCCGGATCGTTAGGGGCGGAGATTACCGGACTCGACCTGAACGAAATTGCAGCCGGAGATGAAGCTGGCATCGACGCGGTGAAGGCGCTGTTGCTNGAGCATCAGGTGATTTTCTTTCCNGGCCAAAACGTTGATATCGACAGCCACGTGGCTNTGGGTAAGCGCTTTGGCAAAGTTGAAAACCATCCNAATTTGAAGAACCCATTCACCCAACACAGCGAAGTGTTTGAGCTAGCAGCGACTCATGGCGGCGTTGCCGACGAGTGGCATACCGACATCACCTTNGAAGATCAGCCGTCGATCATGTCGATTTTGCACATGGTCACCTGCCCAGAGTTTGGTGGCGACACCATGTGGACCAATCTTTATCANGCCTACCAAGAGCTGTCGCCGCCCATGCAGGCACTTTGCAATGGTCTTAGCGCTCTACACGACGCCCATCCGCATAACCGCGAAGACCAAATGGCTATTCATCCGGTGGTGCGCGTGCATCCAGAAACCGGTCANNAAGCGCTCTACGTGAACGAGCACTTCACTCGTCGACTGGTGGAGATGAATGCGACGGAGAGCAAGGCCGTGCTGGAGTATTTGATCAACTGGGTGAAGAACCCGCGCTTCACCGTGCGCTATCACTGGACCCCGGGCACCATTGCCATATGGGACAATCGCTGCACCCAACACTTTGTGCTCAATGACTTTGAAGGCGAGCGCATCATTCAGCGCGTCACGGTGATGGGTGATGTGGTCGAAGCCGCCCAGCCAAGCCCATGGCAGCCATGGGTGCGTCCGGGCCGCTTGTCAGCCACGACGCGCCTAGACCGGCAGCTCAATCGCTACATGCGAAACAAAGCCGCGCAGACTGCTGAGTATTCGGGTTCAGGCGACTAGGGGTAAACGTTAACGACGGGGATTGCGTTACCTGATGGTTTCAATCCTTCGTTGAGGGAACCTGAACGAAAGCCGCCAAGGTCCATGGCNACAAAGCGATAGCCCAGAGCCTGCATTTCGCGCTGTAGCGCCTCGTGGTGTTGTACCGCCAGTTCGAANTCTTCTCGCAGTATTTCGAGTCGTGCCACCTCGCCATGGTGGCGCACGCGAAACTGACTAAAGCCATAATCCGCCAGCACGTTTTCTGCCGCTTCCACCTGAGCTAGCAGTTCNTGATTGATCGCCGTGCCGTAAGGGAAGCGGCTGGATAGGCACGCGGCCTGNGGTTTGTCGGCATTCTCCAAACCCAGATGCTTGGCCAAGGCGCGAATGTCTGCCTTATAAAAGCCTGCTTCCACCAAGGGAGACTTCACTGCATGGTTGTCTGCTGCGATTAACCCAGGCCGATGATCACCAAGATCGTCTAGGTTGGTGCCGTTCAGAATATGCGTATAACCCTGCGCGCGCGCTATGCCATCAAGTTCGGTGTATAGCGAAGTCTTGCAGTGAAAACAGCGATTGGTGGGATTGGCTCGGTAGTCTGCCTTGCTCAGTTCGTCGGTGACGATTATCTGATGCGCAATACCCCAGTCGTCGCTAAGCCTTTTCGACAGCGCGAGGTCCGTGCGTTTGAGGCTGGCAGAACCGGAGGTCACCGCGAGGGCCCTCTTGCCCAACAGCTGGCCTGCGACATAGGCCACGAGTGACGAATCAATTCCGCCAGAAAAAGCCACAATGGCGCTGTCATAGCCGCGCATGATTTCTTGCAGTGCTCGGTACTTTTGTTCGAGTTCGGGGGTCATAGATGACATCACAGTCGATTAATTCGGTTGGCTAAAAAGCCTGCGCCAAAGCCGTTGTCGATATTCACCACGCTCACGCCCGACGCGCAGCTGGTCATCATACCCAGTAATGCGGCGACGCCATCGAAGGCAGCGCCGTAACCAACACTTGTAGGCACCGCGATGATGGGTTTGTCTACAAGGCCGCCGACCACGCTGGGCAGAGCACCCTCCATGCCAGCCACGACGATCAGCACCCTGGCACTGCGCAAATCACCCAACCTTGCGAGCAGTCTGTGCAGTCCGGCAACGCCTACATCGTAAATACGCTGCACATTGTTGCCATAGAACTCAGCGGTCAGCGCGGCTTCTTCAGCAACATGCATATCAGATGTACCCGCACTGACCACGGCAACGGTATGTTCGAGCAGCTTGGGCGGACTGCTATGCCAGCAAAGCAACTGGGACATAGCGTGGTACTGGGCGTTGGCGGGTAGCTTCTCGAGTTTGGTGAATGTTGCTTCATTCAGACGAGTCACGAGCACATCGTTGCCGCGCTCGACCATGGACGCCACGATGTCGTCGATCTGCGCGGCGGTTTTGCCGGCTCCGAAGACTACCTCTGCCGAGCCCGTGCGCTGTGCGCGGTCAGTGTCGAGCACTGTGTGACCTAGGTCGGTAAAAAATTGACCGCGAATTTGCCGCGCGGCTTCGTCGCCGTCGATGCCGCCTGCTTTGAACGCCGTGAGCACCGACTCTAGTGCTTCTGCGGCATCTTTAGATTCTTCTAACGCCACAGCGATCAGGCTTGTCCGACAGTGCCTGCGTTTTTCAGGGCGTCAATAGCGTCATCTCCCAAGCCAAAGTCGCGCAAGATCTGCTCGCTGTGCTCGCCTATTAGCGGCGCTGGTCCTTGGGGTTTAACGTCGGCGGTCGCAAAGCGCATGGGGATGTTCACCGTGGTGTAAGCCCCAAGCCGTGGGTGCTCTATGGTGGGAAACATACCCAGCTCTTGGGCATGGGGATCTTGCGGCACTTCGTGTAGGCCCATGACCGGGCCCCAAATCAGGTTGGCCGCATCGAAGATTTTGCCCCACTCGTCGCGAGACTTAGCCGCTAAGGCCTCATCGAAAATATCGATCAGCGCGGCCATGTTGCGATAGCGAGCCTTGGAATCGATGAAGCGCTCGTCTTCGATGATGTCTTGCAAGCCAATGGCCTCACACAGCCGTGACCAATAGGCAGCGTCGGGGAGCATGTTAAAGACCACCCAGTTACCATCGCCGCAGGGGAAGCGGTTCCCGGTAATGGTCAGCAGTTCATCGCGACGCCGCTTGCGCACCGGCATGTGATCAATAGCGGTTACTGCATAATCTGATGCCTGTGTCCAAACGGCGGCCTCGTACAACGAGGTTTCGACGACTTGGCCTTCGCCGGATTTTTCGGCCAAGCGCAGCGCGCCTAAAATCGCGCCTACCATGGCCAGCCCTGTGGTGTGATCACCTTGGGCAGGTCGCGCCATGGGCACCAAACCCTCATCGCCTTCGCGCATCGAGTCGTACAAGCCCGAGCGACCAAAGAACGCGGTCACGTCGTAGCCTGGCCGCCAAGCGTCAGGCCCGGACGTACCGTAGCCGGTGAGGGTGGCGTGTACGAGTTTCGGGTTGACCTTGAACAGGCTGTCGGGATCCAAGCCGAATTTAGCTTGGCGTTTGGTGAGCAGGTTGCACATGAAGATGTCGGCCTTTTGCGCCAACTGACGCACCAGCTCGGCGCCCTCGGGCTGATCCAGTGCCACCGCAATGGATTCTTTGCCGCGGTTATCGACGTCGAACTGAAAATCGTAGTCTTTGAATGCCTCATCGAAGCGGTCGCCCTTTACCGGACGACTCATGCCGCGCATAGGGTCACCGCTGATTGGTTCGATCTTGATGACTCTGGCACCCATGTCAGCCAGTACCGCACCAGCGCTCGGCGCCGCCATCCAGTTGTCGATCTCCAGTACTACAACGTCATCCAAGGGTGCCGCCATGCTCAATCTCTCCCGATAAATTCCAAGCGGGGATTACAACGAAGGGGGCGTGAGGGTGCAAGGAGTATTGGCATTGCGAGGATATTGCTGAATTTGTCGGTTACGTCACATGCATCGAGTTGGGGCGAAAACTGTTGTCGGCTATCTTCGTGCTTTCGCTTTGCAGTATCTATTTGTTGGAGATCGCAAACCCCGTGGCAGCAAAAGTTGAGCAGATTCGTCAATTCTTTAAAAGTATTGAAACCTGCGATCCGAAGCCTGTCTTGGTTGTGAACGAGGCCAAATATATCCGACATACTCCGCAAACCCATGAAGTAAGCCGAAAATCAGGCACGAATTCGGCAGGAGCCTGCAATGAAAATCTTTGGTGATAGCGGATCGGGTAACTGCTACAAAATTAAGCTCCTTGNTGCCTTGCTGGAGATTCAGCACGANTGGATCCATGTAGATATCCTAGCGGGCGGAACGCAAACGCCTGAGTTTTTGAATAAGANCCCTAACGGCAAGATTCCGGTCGTAGAGTTGGCAAACGGGCGTTGCCTATCTGAGTCAAACTGAGTCAAATGCGATTATTAACTTTCTAGCGTCGGGCTCCTCGCTTGTGTCGAGCGATCCTTACGAATACGCGAAAGTTCAACAGTGGCAGTTTTTTGAGCAATACAGTCATGAGCCATTTATCGCCTTTCGCCCATCGCCTTGGCGAGGTTCANTGCNAAGTATTNGGGCCNACNCGATGACCGTAGGNCCGANTATGAATCNAAGCAGGAAGGGGGTCATANAGCGCTGCGAATCATGGAAGANCAGCTACAGCAGACNCCTTATCTGACCGGAGGCNANCTCNGTACGGCAGATATCTCNCTATACGCCTNTACCCATGTTGCAGANGAAGGCGGGTTTGACTTGCNNAGCNATCCGGCTGTGAGGCAATGGCTGAATCTTNTTCAGTCTGAGCCNAAATATNTAGGTATGTAACGATGACTTTATTTCGGCCGGCAATGAGTTTNGTCCATCTGCTTCAANATGCGNTTCAGCGCAAAGCGCCGATAACTTTCTAAGATAAGCTCCTCGACCTCGTTCAGATTTGCGGTGTCTTGANTAGCCAAATTCAACCTACCCCGAAGCCCAATNTATTGCGGTATCCGAAGCCTTGGGTCNGCTGTGCNCAACGCCTGTTCTTCGCCCCCAAGCCAGCCGCTGGGTCCTACATAGGGCGGCACGAAATCGCATGCCTACGTTGTCCTCAACATAGAACTCTTGAGCGCTGGCTAGGCTGTGCAGCCACAGAGTTATGCGCCGTCGCCGCGGTGGTTGATCTGAAAAATGGCAAAGGCCTTGCCGGCAACGCGAAAATTTGGGTTGTCTTGGCTAATCCCCGCTGGTTTTTGTCAGGCCAAGGCAAATCTCTTGCACGGCCTCGGTAATGTTCTTGCCCATGGGCGTTCCGCCTGAGTTGGCAATGGGTTCGCGTGTTAGACTATGTNGCTCCCTGAGTTGGCCATACCCTTGCAACACTCTGTTTCTCAAAAAGCCAAACCATTTCTCGGTTGGAAGATGGTTTTAGTGGCGTTTTGCATCGACTTTGTCGCGGTGGGCTTCTTTTTTTATTCCTATGGCGTTTTCTTTAAGGCGATTGCCGCTGACTTCGGTGGCTCGCGCCTAGGGGTCGCCATTGGCATGACCATTACCAGTACTGTTGGCGCCATTGCCGCCCCGTACGTAGGCCGTGCCCTGGACAAATTCCCGTTGCGCAACGTGATGGGTATTGGCGCGATTTTTATGGCNACCGGATTCCTAGGTCTCTCCTTTGTGCAAAACGAGCTGCAGTTTTATCTGGTGCTCGGTCTGTTCATTGGCTTTGGCGCTAGCAGTATGGGTAATTTGGCCACCAGCAAGCTGGTCGCGAATTGGTTCGATAAGCGACGAGGCACGGCCCTTGGCATTGCCGCCGCCGGAGTATCGCTGTCCGGTGTGGTCATGCCCTATGTCAGTGCGGAGTTGATTGAGAACTTCGGTTGGCGGCAGGGCTTTTTGGCCTACAGCGCCTTTACCTTTTTGATCGTGGTGCCGCTTATTTTTCGTTTCGTGATCTCTAAGCCTGAAGATGTGGGCATGCGTCCAGATGGCGCGATTGTGCCTGCGAAAAAGGCGGATGCGATCGCACCGNTGCAGACGCCAGTGGCCAAGCCGCGCATGCTCGAGCTTTTTAAAGACCACAATTTCAGAATGATCGTGCTGACGTTCTCGCTGATCTTTTGCTGCATGAGCGCCACGCTGACCCATATGATTCCGCGTCTCACGGATTTCGGCTATACGCTGGTAGAGGCCTCCTTGGTGATGTCGATGTGCGCGGGTTTTGGGGTTGTTGGCAAGCTCAGTTTTGGCTGGTTAAGTGATCGTTTTTCGGTGCGCAAGGTCATGGCGGTGGTGATTACCGCGCAGTTCAGNGGTCAGTTTTTCATGTTCAGTTCGGTGGACTATTTCNCCTTCGCCGTTGGCGCGAGTCTTTTTGGTTATGGCGTTGGCGGGGTGGTGCCCATGCATGGCGCAGTGGTGGGTAAAACCTTCGGGCGTGATCGGTTTGGGGCCGTGCTTGGACTGATGCGACCGGCCATGTTTCCNATTCAAATTCTCGGGGTGCCCTTTGCAGGCTGGATTTTCGATGTCACCGGTTCTTACGACACGGCCTTTAAGGTGTTCTTGGGNCTTTATCTATTGGCGGCGCTAGCCATCGCTTTTTATCGCCAACCGGCGAAAACCGTCACTTAGCGGCGCACTGTTAACCTCGGTGCTCGCTTAAAATCGCGATTTCAGCAGCTGTATTTGCACAACTCCTTGGTGGCTGCAGCGCAAGTTCACAGCATCCGCGAGCACATGCTCGGCGATATAGGGTTCAAAACTCACCTTAGTGAATGGCTTGATGTCGTCAAATTCCAGCTCGACTGAGAAACCCTCCACCACGGGCAGCACGGTAATGGCGCTGACATGATTGAGCATGTCAGCCAGCTCTGNGGTAAGGGCCTGCTGGGAAGAGCGGTCTGCTGCAACACCGCGCACAAGATATTTCAGTAAACACGGCTGTTGTTGCGTGAGCATGATTTGGCTAGGCGTTCTTCCACACCGGCGTACGCTTCTCTAAAAAGGCGTTCACGCCTTCGCGCTGGTCCTCGGTGCTGAACAAATCTACAAATTTTTGGCGTTCATAGGGTAGGGCTTCGGCAACGGCGTTGTCTCGCGCCTGATGAATCAGCTCTTTACAGAACGTGACAGAGATAGGACTTTGCTGCGCAACTTGGGCAGCCAGCGCCAATGCGCGCTCTTTCGCGCCGCCTTGCTCAACGACTTCTTCTACCAAGCCGATGCGTTCAGCCGTCGCGGCATTCACACGCTCACCGCAAAGGATCATTTTTTTCGCCCAACCTTCGCCAACGAGCCAGGACAGTCGCTGGGTGCCGCCGGCACACGGCAGCAAGCCTACTTTGGGTTCTGGCAGCGCCATTTGCGCCTGTTCTTCGGCGATGCGTATGTCGCATGCTAGGCAGGCCTCTAACCCGCCGCCCATGGCGAAACCGTTAATGGCGGCGATTGAGACCCCGCGAAAGTCCGCTAAGCATTCAAAACCCTTGCCGAAAAACTCGGCCATGGTGCGCGCTTGGTCTGGGTCGCCAGCGGCGAAAAGATTGAGATCGGCGCCAGCAGAGAAAAACTTCTCGCCCGCGCCCGTAATGACCAGAGCGAAGATGTTCTTGTCGGCGTTCAAAGTTTCGATCAGCTGCGCTAGCGCCGGTAGGCTCTCGGTATCCCATGTGTTCGCACCGGGGTTGTCGATGGTGATCAACGCTGTGTGATCGATGATTTCAACCTTAAGTTTGTCGGATATGCTGATGCTCATTGTATAACCTCCAAGGCACCGGCCATGAGCATGCGACGCGAAATGATCACCCGCATGATTTGGTTGGTGCCTTCCAAAATTTGATGCACCCGGGTATCGCGCACATAGCGCTCCATGGGGTACTCCTTTAAGTAGCCGTAACCGCCCAGTAGCTGCAGTGCGTCATTGCAGACTTTGAAGCCTGCGTCGGTGGCAAAACGCTTGGCCATGGCGCAGTAGGTACCGGCTTGGCCGTCACCGCTGTCGAGCTTGCTGGCTGCCAGGCGCACCATTTGGCGGGCTGCAACCAACTCCGTCAGCATGTCTGATAGGGCAAATTGCGTGGCCTGAAAGTCGGCGATGGCCTGACCAAATTGTTTGCGATCTTGCACATAGGCGGTGGCGTCTTCGAGGGCCTTTTGCGCGGTGCCAACGCTGCAGGTGGCAATGTTGATGCGGCCCCCGTCGAGTCCGTCCATGGCGATGGAAAAACCTTGGCCCTCTTCGCCGAGGCGGTATTTTTTTGGTACGCGCACGTCGTCAAAGGTAATCGCGCGGGTAGGCTGTGCATTCCAGCCCATCTTCTGCTCGTTCTTACCGTAACTAATGCCGTCGGTATCTGCGGGCACTAAGATAGCGGTCACACCCTTGGGTCCGTTGTCTCCGGTACGCAGCATGAGCACGAGCACGTCGGTATCCCCGGCGCCGGAAATGAAGGACTTACTGCCATTGATAACATAGTAATCGCCATCGGCTGCCGCGCTGGTGCGCAGTGCGGCAGCATCCGAACCCGCGCCGGGTTCGGTCAAACAGTAGGAGGCCAGTTTGGTGCCAGACACCAAATCTGGACACCACTCATCGATGACCTCTTGCTGGCAGTAACGACCAATCATGTTGGTGGCCATGTTATGTATGGTCAAAAAGGCCGCGGTCGTCGTACAGCCCTTCGCTAGCTCTTCGACGATTAGGCTGGCATCGAGCCGCGGCATGGCCAGTCCGCCGGCATGTTCCGGGGTATACATACCCATAAAGCCAAGCTCACCTGCTTGACGCAGGGCTTCTTTGGCAAAAATACTGTCGGCATCCCACTGCGCTGCAAAGGGTGCGAGTTGGTTTTCCGCGAAGGCCTTGGCGGTGGCGACAAAGCCTTGTTGTTCTTCGGTTAGGGCAAAGTCCATTGTCTCTCTCAGGGCATCAATAGAGTAGGCGCAGTGTATTACACAGCGCAGGGCGCGGCATTAGGTTGGCGTCGCTAGAAGCTTGGGCGGTTTGGCGAACCAAAAGCATAGGGCGCCAAGCAGTGAGCAAAAAGCGATACAGGTAAAGGCTAGATCGTAGTTGCCGTAGTGATCAAACATGATGCCGGAAAACAGTGGGCCTAGGGTCATGCCCATCATCACGATGAGGGATGAGATACCCATAATCGTACCGAAAGATTTGGGGCCAAAGTAATCAGCGCGCAAGGCTACCATAAGCGGAGCGCGTACGCCCCAGGCTAAGCCATGTGCCAACGCGAAGGCGATAACCAAGATGGGGTCTACGCCATGGGTTAAGGCGATTAGGCCGACAAAGTGACCCAGCATGCACAGAGTACAAATCGAGCGTTTATCGAAGCGATCGCCAATCACACCGCCTAAGAACAAGCCCGCCATTTGCAGCGCCGTCATCAAGGCAAAGACAAATCCAGCAGTGACAGGCTCGTAACCTAAATCAAAGGTCAGGTAAGGAATGAGATGCGCGAGCATGGACGATACGGTGAGTAGTGACAGTGCATGACCACTAGAAATCAGCCAGAACGATGGCTCCTTTACCGCTTGTCGCCAGGACAAACTGATCTGGGTATCCGTGCTAGACGAGCTTTCGTCGTCATCGTCTTGCGCCCGAATGCCGTCTGGTACTTCGCCGTAGTCTTCGGGTCGGTGGCGCACCAAGCTCACTAGCGGCAGCCCAACCACCAATATAAGAACGCCCGAGTAGAGCGCCATCGAACGCCAGCCAAAGGCCTCCAAGCCCATCATCACGAAGGGTACGCAGAGTCCGCCGGCGGAAAATCCGATTTGCGACATGGCGACGGCCTTGGCCCGGTGCGCGTCGAACCAGCTGACAATGGACACCATAAGGGTAGCGAAGCCGCCGAGACTGGAGCCCAGTGCGATCAGAATAAACGCCACAAAATAGGTGGTAATGGATTCCACCAAGCTGAAGGTAAAAAAACCTACCGCAAAGATTAGCGTGCCAATGACCAAAATCCGGCGTGGGCCGTAGCGGTCTACTAGCCAACCTTGGAGCGGGCCGAGCAGGCCGCTCTCTAGGCGCGTCAGCGCAAAGGCGAGGGATAGCACCGACATACTCCAGCCAAAGTCCGCCTGGAGTTTGAGCGCATAGCCGCCGTAAGAGTGCATCCACGTTAAGGCGGCTAGCCATTGCACGCCGGCGCAGGCGAGCACGATCCACCATCCGTAAAAAACGTGACCGTTTGGGCGAAAGATATTGTTGAGCCGCGCACCAGCGCGTGCCAGAGGGGATGACATCAGATCATAATAGGCCTAGGCGCGCGCACTGACGAGATTGACAGAGTGCACATTTCTTGCCGTTGGCGAAAAAAGCATGGAGTCTCGTGCGATGGACGAAAAGAGCACAACTCGAAGCGAGGCATCGGACTACAACGTTCTGAGTAACGAGGGACAAGCGTTGGTGTTGTCCGGAGGTGGTGCGCGCGCAGCCTACCAAGTGGGATGTCTGCGAGCCTTGGCGCGAAGCATGCCGGACTATCGGCCACAAATTCTAACAGGTGTCTCTGCGGGTGCGATCAACGCTACCCATCTCGCTGCGTTTCAGGGTTCTTGGCAGGAGAGCGTTGAGGCACTTGTGGGGCTTTGGCAGGCCATGCGCACAGAGAAAGTGTACCGAACGGGGTTGGGTCAACTGGCCGGCCGCATGGCCCATTGGGGTTTGCACTTAGTCAGCGGTGGTAGGCTTGGACGCGAAGATATACGCGGCATGGTGAACAACGAGCCGCTGCGTCGTTATCTTCGAGAACATTTGTTCGTACACACTGGCACAGGTGACATTCCAGGCATTGATCGAAACCTTGCCGATGGCTGGCTGAAGGCGCTGGCTGTGGTGACCACGAATTACGCCAGCGGTCGCTCGGAGGCCTGGGTCGATACGCTGCAGGAACAGATCTGGAGCGGCAGCCAAGTGACCGCTCGGCTGGCATCACTCACCCTTGAACATGTGATGGCTTCTGCCGCACTGCCGTTTTTCTTCCCCTCGGTGAAGCTTCAGCATCAGTGGCATGGCGACGGCGGCATCCGTTTGGCTGCGCCGTTGTCTCCTGCCATGCGCCTGGGTGCTACACGCATTTTGGCGGTATCGCCTCGCGCTAAGCTTAAGGTAGGTGGCTCTGAGCTACCGACTAGTTATCCGTCACTAGGCCAAGTGGCCGGGGTGATGCTGAATGCCGTGTTTCTCGATTTGCTGGACTTCGATGCACTGCAGATGCAGCGAGTGAATGACCTGCTTCGACGCATACCTCAACAGCAGTGGGGGCGGCAGCGGCCGGTGGAGGTGATGGTGCTCAGGCCCAGAGAAGACCTTGGCAAAATTGCGCGACAATCGCAGCCGCAAATGCCCGGTGGGTTTCGGTTTTTTTCTGGCGGTTTCGGGGGGCGCGATGAGCCCACAGCAGACGCACTGAGTATGGTGAATTTCGAGCCTGGCTATATTGGTCAGCTAATCGAATTTGGCGAGCAGGACACGCTTGCTCGGATGGGCGAGATCGAGGCCTTCCTACGGGGTTAATTTTGCCGGTTTAACCCCATCAGACAGTTAGCGTAGTAAGTCACCGTCCCCGGCCAATCACTGAACACGCCGCGCACCCCAACGTCGTTGGCGAGCACGTGTAGGACCTGCAGCATTTGGCCCTCGCTCGTCATGGCAGTGGCGATAGGCGCGTAAAGCCAATTTTTTTCGTCCATCGGATCTCCAGCTTCAAAGGTCCAAGTGATGATCTCCAGCCCGGCAGATTTGGCTTGCCGTGCATATGTGCTTGGCACGATCTTGCCGACATCGTTAAGCGCCAACAGCATAGGCATTGGTGGTGCGATGATGTTCAGCCCTTGTTTTTGCAACGCTGCAAAGTCAGCCGTACTTGACTGGAAGCCCGGCCGCCGTCCTCTAGCATCCAGCCAGACAGCCTGATCCGCAAAGTCGGGGTGGTTATTGATCCAATGCCAAATGTCGTCGGGATTAAAAGACTGAGGATAGACTCGGCTTGGAGCGATCCCTGCCGCACGATATTCCTCGAGAAGTTTGTCCGCATAGGCTCCTTGGTTGAATCCCGGTGTAAAAGGCATATCGACCATGGGTTGCTTGAGTTCCGGCGTGAACTTTCTGCCCAAGGCATCGATCAGCTCAATACTTTCCGCATGGGTCATCAAGGTACCGCAGGCAAGGGGCGCACTGACCACAGGGGAGCGCTGGGGCGCGAGGTACTGCGCAACGGTTTTGGCTTGGTTGTTGCTATGAGCTGGGCGAGCGCACAAGGTTTTGAACTCCGCCAAGGAGATATCTGTGGTGCAACAAGTGGCGCTGGCGGGCTGATGGCCGTTGGCTGGGCGAAAGGGCTTAGAGCATTTGGCTGCCAGCGGGGTTTGCAGAATGTTCGTGGTGGTGGCGAGATCGCACTGGGAGTGTCGGCAGACCAGCGCTAAGTCTTGGGTAAAGGTGACATCGCATTCGATCACTCCAGCGCCTTGTTCGGCGGCTGCAATGTAGCCTTCTCGGCTGTGCTCTGGGTAGCCCAAGGGGGCCCCTCGATGGGCAATGGAAAAGTCTGTGGGATAAAAGTCACCCAAAGCGCAGCTTTGCAGGTGCTCCTTCAGCGTCTGGTTGGGCAGGGTCTCACTCAGGTGTAACGCACGTTTTGTTGGATCTACGATTTCAGCTTCGGTAACTCCAGCTTGCAAGGCGCCCACGATAAGCAGGCAAAGTATCAGTGGTGCCGATTTCGCGCGATTGTTTTGCAGATAGTGCATGTGTGGCCGCTGTCTTTTTCAGACATGAACCTTATCATCGTCTAATAACCATTTGATGAATCCCAGCCCGTGAACCACGTACTCGTCTTACAAAGTGCTGCTCCAAGTGCGGCGCAATGGCAGCGCCAGTGTATGACCACTGTTGAGCATTGGGCCCTGGCCAGCGGCTACGACTATCAGTCAGTGGGCGATGAGTTCTTCGACACTGTGCCTGATTGGTATATGCGCAAGGTGCGGGGGCGCATGCCCATTGCTGCAGATCTGGCGCGTCTGCAATGGGCGCTGCGGTTTTTGCGCGGCGACTACGACTGGGTGATCTGGATGGATGCAGATCTGTTGGTATTCGCGCCGGATTTGCTGAGTCTCGACCTGACGCGCGCTTGTACCTTCGGGCAGGAGCATTGGGTGCAAGCGAAGTCTGACGTGCAAGGCCGCTGGGAGGTTCGCAAGAATATTCATAATGCCTTTGCGGCCTTTCCTGCGGATTGTCCGGTGTTGCCGTTCCTCATCGATGTCATCCTGCGCATGATGCGCCGAGTCGACGTCGATCATATTGCCCCGCAAATGATGGGGCCGAAGCTGCTAACGAATTTGCACAATTTAGCGTCTTTTGATTATCGGGCAGATATTGGTGCACTTTCNCCCGAAGTGATATCTGCCATTGCTGGCGGCAGCCACCGCAATGCAGGCAATGCAGGCAATGCAGACAGCCGCGGCAAGGATGATAAGAGTGCGTTAAATGCGTTGTGTTTGGCACAGCCTCAGCCCNTNGTCGCGGCAAATTTGTGCGCCAGCCTTTTGCCTAAGACTCTCGGCATGGTCGAGAGCGACGCATTCAGCGACAAGATCATGCAGCTTGTGATGCGCTCGCTGCTCGGCTGTGCTGCGGGGCTATCCCAGCCCACGGATCTTGATGCTTGATACCGAGACCGGCCTTACTTAGTCTGGCTGGCCGAATTCGAATGACCGCGTAAGCACAGGAGCAGGAGAGAGATATGTCAGGTACACCCATCGAGAATGCGATCGAAACCCTAAATGCCCAAATTGGCCAGGCCTCAGAGCCCACCGATTGGTTTGAGGTTACTCAAGACCGCGTAAATAACTTCGCCGATGCCACGCTTGATCAACAGTGGATTCANATAGATCCTGAGCGCGCCAAGGCAGGCCCATTTGGCGCACCCATTGCCCACGGTCAGCTGACCTTGTCGATCATGAGNTTTTTGCCAGGCGGCGCGGGTGTTGGGCTGCCTGAACTGGACGGCATGAAGCTAGGTATCAATTACGGCTGGAACAAAGTGCGCTTTATGAACCCTGTGCAAGTTGGCGCGAAGATCCGCACCGTAGGCAAGCTCAANAGCGTGGAAGAAAAGAGCGGAATGCTTGAAGTAATCAACGAGATGACCGTTGAGATCGACGGCGCTGATAAACCCGCGTGTGTAGCGGAAAGCGTACTGCGTATTGTTTTTTAGCGGTCGATCTTCGACTGAGTACTGACAATGCCCCAAAGGCCGCGCCTGAAGCTGCGTGGCCCTTTAATTTCAGGCATCCTGCAAACCATGTTCACGTATCTTAATCCTGACGTTCGCAAGCGGCTGATTGCCGAGGGCAAGCTCATTCGTATTGATTCGGAAGGNAAGGCTATCGATGTTGACNAGCAAGAGCCGCCCAATGAGNTGGCTATTAATTTGATGGGGCCAATTCGGCTGCCGATCAAGCTGCCTGGCGTCGAGACGNCAGTTCAGTGGTACGCNGCGGTGCGCAGCACAGAACTGCGNGGAGTGGAGGCACTTGCATCTGAATTAAATGCTCGTGGTGGCCAACACCTTTTTGCTCATCTGGTATCGCCCTTGGCGGTGAACAGTGTTTTGGTCGTCGGCGAGCCTGGGGAAAATCCCCTAGTGCGGGTGCACAGCAATTGTCTGACTGGCGACGTCTTCGGCTCGGAGCGTTGCGACTGCGGTCCACAGCTGGCATCGGCGATCAATCGTATCGGAGAAGACGCCAGTGGCGGTTATCTGATTTACATGGCTGGTCATGAGGGNCGGGGNATCGGTCTTTGGGCCAAGGCGGCAACCTACCTGCTGCAAGATGCCGGCGAGAATACCTATCAGGCAAATCGCAGTTTAGGCCTGCCTGACGACTGTCGCGACTTTACCGACGCGGCAGTGTTGCTGAAGCGCTTTGTCGGCAATGCACCATTTCGGTTGCTGACGAACAATCCTAAAAAGCTGGAAGATCTCGCCGCCCACGGCCTGTCTCAGGTGACTCGCGAAAAGCATGTCTTTGGGGTTGGTGAGTGGAACAAGCGCTACCTCAATGCCAAGCGGGATTGGGGACACAAGCTTGCGGAAGAAGATCTCAGTTAACGCCACCAGATGAAGGCATCAGCCCAAACGGTTTTGCTGGCCCTGCTGCTCGTGTNCTCCAGTACCCACGCAGAAATGCGTATCAATCAGATTCAGTTCGTCGGTAGCCACAACAGCTATAAGCTCGCTATGTCTGGCTTCTATCAAACCATGCTCGGTCTGATCGACTCCGACGCTGCGTTGGCGCTGGATTACCAGCATGTGCCGCTGCGAGACCAACTGGACCTTGGCCTGCGCAAACTGGAACTCGATGTGTTCTATCGACCGCAGTCGCAAACATTTCCTGTGGGTCATATTCAGGTNATTGATATGAACAGCCACTGCCCAACNTTGCGCGCTTGTCTCGTGCAGTTAATGCAATGGTCTGATGCGCACCCGGCGCACACGCCAATTTGGATAGGTTTCAATGCCAAAGACCAGCAAATAGGTTGGCTGCCGGATCCAACACCTTTCGACGCCCGAGCCTTTGCGGCCATGGATACTGTGCTTGAAGAGATGCTCGGGCCGCGATTGATCCGACCGGTTCAAGTGAAACCGCAGGGTGTTGGNGCACCCAGTTGGCCAACCTTTAATGAGGCTAAGGGCAAGTTCTTGTTGATACTGGATGAGGGCGGGCCGAAGCGAGAGATGTATTTGGAGAACTGGCGGCAGCGNCCTATGTTCACCACGGTTGGGCCAGAGCATGCTGCCGCGGCAGTCATGGTCGTGAATGACCCGCTACAAAACTTTGAACGCATTAGGGTNTTGGTCAGAGATGGCTACATGGTCAGAACCCGGGCAGATGCCAACACTTTGGAGGCCAGAGTCAACGACACGAACCGACTGCAGGCGGCCTTTGCCAGTGGCGCCCAAGCAGTGAGCACTGACTTTTATTTGCCAAGCAATCCGTTCGGTAATGATTACCGAGTGTNGATAGACGGTGGNGAGCGCTGCAATCCGGTTTCGNGACCGTCGGAATGCAANTTAGAGAATCTTGTGCAGTAAATTCAGAGCAAAAAAAACCGCCTTGCGGCGGTTTTTTTGGGGTGGTTTAAANCCTTACTTCAGTACCAACTTGTCATCGATAGCGGTGTAAGGCTGGCCTTCGTATTTACGTACTTCGTTTCGGCCCACAACCATGTGATGCACCTCGTCAGGTCCATCAGCCAATCGCAGCGTGCGCTGACTGGTGTACATACGTGCTAGCGGAGTCCATTGAGAGACGCCGGTGGCACCATGGATCTGGATGGCTTGGTCGATAATGTTGCATACCTTCTCAGGCACCATAGCCTTAATGGCGCTGACATAGACGCGAGCCTCCTTGTTGCCAAGGGTGTCCATGGCTTTAGCCGCTTGCAGTACCATTAGGCGACAAGCGTCTATTTCGATACGCGCGCGCGATACCCATTCAATGTTCTTGCCCAGTTGAATGATCGGCTTACCAAACGCATGGCGTGTGGTTGAGCGACGAATCATCAGTTCGAGCGCGCGTTCTGCAACACCAATAGAGCGCATGCAGTGGTGGATTCGTCCCGGTCCCAANCGTAGTTGAGAGATTTCAAAACCACGTCCTTCGCCGAGCAGCATGTTCTCTTTNGGTACGCGCACNTTGTCAAAGTGAATATGCATATGGCCGTGTGGCGCGTCGTCGTGACCGAAGACTTCCATGCCCTCGAGGACGTTCACGCCCTTGGCATCGATGGGTACGAGNATTTGCGACTGCTGCTTGTGCGCTGGCGCGTCTGGNCTCGTCTTCACCATAGTAATCATGATCTTACAGCGTGGATCACCGGCACCTGAGATGTAGTACTTCTCGCCGTTGATCACCCATTCATCGCCATCCAGTACCGCTTGAGTACAAACGTTTTTGGCATCNGAAGAGGGTACCGCTGGTTCGGTCATGGCGAATGCAGAGCGGATCTCGCCGTTTAGCAGAGGCTTCAGCCATNGCTCTTTTTGCTCTGGGGTGCCGACGCGCTCGAGGACTTCCATNTTACCGGTGTCNGGCGCGCTGCAGTTCAGAGTTTCAGAAGCGAGTGGGCTCTTGCCCANTTCGTTCGCAATAAAGGCATAATCAAGGTTACTTAGACCTTCGCCAGTATCAGCATCTGGCAGGAAGAAGTTCCACAGGCCAGAGTCTTTAGCTTTTTGCTTGGCTGTCTCGAGTAATTCTAGCTGCCCGTCGCCATAGCCCCAGTGTTCTTTGCGNCCTTCGCCGAGACGATGGTANTCCTCGGCAATGGGGTCAACATTTTCTTTGATGTGTTTTTTGACCGCATCTAACAGTGGCTGGGCTTGGTCAGACATCGTCAGATCAAATAGATCTGGGTTTTCTAAGACGGCTTCGGTCATTTTATCTCTCTCCGCTTCTATAAATTAGCGTTCGATATTAACTCAATCCCAAGTGGATGCCACATCGACAAACGTGGATCAGATCATGAACGCCCGGACACGCGTTGGACGACTAACCAGCGGTCTGNGGGTGNTCGANNAGGTGAGGCTCTTCTNCNTCGGCACTATCCGTCTCCNNCACGAAATCGTAGATCATGATG
The DNA here is from genome assembly GCA_002726925.1 of Gammaproteobacteria bacterium. Taxonomy (GTDB): domain Bacteria; phylum Pseudomonadota; class Gammaproteobacteria; order Pseudomonadales; family Azotimanducaceae; genus UBA4421. The sequence continues at coordinate 24,530 of PBTJ01000007.1, forward strand.
TACAGACAAGGCACCAGCATCAGCGTTATGACGGTGGCAAANAGCACGCCCCATGCCAGAGAAATGGCCATGGGCAAAAATGGCGCNGTNGCCGGCGTNCTGGTGGACATGAGCGGAANGAGTCCTACGAAGGTTGTCACCGACGTCAGGATGATGGGGCGAAAGCGNATGCTGGCNGCGCCCAAGATCGCTTCAACAGCGGTTTCACCNTCTCGTCTGCGGCGGTTAGCGTAATCCACGAGCACGAGGGAGGCGTTAACCACTACCCCAGATAGCGCGGTTAGCCCTAGTGCCGAAAAGAATACGAGTTGCTGATCCAGCANGTAGTGACCGGCAATGGCACCAACGGCGCCGAAAGGAATAACACTCATGATAATCAGCGGCTGCACATAGCTCTTCAGGGGTATGGCGAGCAGCGTGTAGATCAAAATAAGCGACAGCAGTGAGCCGATTGCCAGCCCGCCGAGCGCATCAGCACGTTCCTCCTGCTCGCCGCCAAGCTGAATGTCGATANTAGGNTAACGCTGTTGGAAAGCAGGGATCAGAGTGGTGCGAATTGCTGNGCTGACCTCTTCTGGAGCNACCNTGCTCCGGTCCACGTCCGCAGACACAAACACGTTGCGTTGGCCGTCACGGCGGTCGATGGCCGAATAACCCCGTCCGATGGAGAAGTCTGCGACGGAATAGAAGGGCACTTCGGAGCCNTCGGGGGTGCGGATGTACATATCCTCAAGATTGCTGATGGATTTTCGCTCTGCTTCTGGAAAGCGCACCATCACACGAACATCGTCCTTACCGCGGGCAACGCGCTGGGCTTCAGCGCCATAGAAAGCCGCTCTTACTTGGGTGGCAAGATCATTCAGTGTCAGTCCTAAGTTTCTGGCCTCAGGCAGCAGGTCTAGCTGAATTTCTTGTTTGCCCATTCGCCAAGAGTCAGAGATATCAAAGACACCATTAAACTTGGATAGCTCACCCTTGATCTCCTCGGCGGCTCGGCGNAGTTCATCAACGTCGTCACCGCGCATCTGATACTCGAGCGGAGCGCCGCTGCCAAACTTGTCAGCGTCNAAGGTTAGGTTCACNGCATCAGGAATACCGGCTACGGCTTCGCGCCAGCGGTTAGCAAAGATTTTCGACGAAATATTGCCGCGCTCGGCGNTGGGTGCCAGATCGACCACCACTTCAGCGATATTGCTCGACCAGGCGCCAGGGCNATCACCNGGGCCACTGCGNTGGGATCGAGTNCCAACGCTAACGAGAGAATGNCTGACAATGGGGGNCGCAAGGCCGAGTTCTTGGGTAAGTTGCTCATTNANCACNCCCGCAGCACNTTCCAAACGNCTAGCAGCCTCCAGTGTGGNGGCGGCNGGNACACCGANNGGCATTTCCAGTCCGGCANAGACCCGATCTCCCTCGACCGCAGGGAAGAATCCAAACACGACNCGACCGCTGAGAATCATGGACAGCGCGACGATCAGCGCGCCNAGNCANATCGCACTGGTGGCATAGCGCCANGCGATCACTTTNTCCATAAAGGGNCGNTAGTTTTNTTTCGCGAACNTTTCAAGACCACCGCCGAGGAANCGCTGNGTTGCCTTGAAACGCTCGATCAGCGCATTGCCTTTGGACGGCCGNCCCCGCTTGACCANGTGCGACGGCAAAATTAGCTGTGATTCGACGATNCTGAAAAACAGCGCAAATATTACGATCCAGCCGATGGGCGAGAAGAAATCAGCCATCTGGCCCTGCACCATGACCAAGGGCAGAAAGGCTGCGATTGTGGTCAACACACCAAAAATAACCGGTGTACTGACCTCCCAAGTACCTTCGATCGCGGCGTTGAGACGAGCTTTACCCATCTGTTCGTGACCGTAGACGCGCTCGCCGACNACGATGGCGTCGTCGACCACAATGCCCAGCACGAGAATAAAGCCCATAACCGTTAGCGTTGAGATGTTGATGTCGGTTGCGGGCAGCACGGCGATGGCACCCATGAGCGCNACGGGAATGCCAATGGCCACCCACATCGCCAGCTTGAACTCTANNAACAGCGCGAGAATGACCAATACGAGTATCAGACCGCCGCCCGCGCTTTGCGTCAGAACTGACATGCGCTCCTGTAAATCGTCGCCGCCATTAATCCAGATGGTGGTCTTCAGTCCCTCAGGTAGCTTGGCGTCGAACTGTGCGACCACGCTTTTGGTGTTCTCAACGATGTCGATGAGGTCCTCGGTTTCTACTTGGGAGACGTTGATCGTGGCGGCGCGAGCGCCATCAAANTCCGCCATTAAAAAACCTTCTTNGAAGGTATCGCGGACATCAGCAATGTCACCCAANAGCAATCTTGTGCCATCTGGGCGGGTCTTGACTACAACGTCGGCGAATTCNTCGCTTACGTAAGCTTGGCCAGTGGTGCGAATGAGAATTTCGCCAGCATTCGAGCGGATGGTGCCACCGGGCATATCAAATGAGGACGCGCGAATGGCGTTGGCGACGTTGTTTAAAGTGAGCCCGTATTCTTTCAGCGTTTGCTCTGACACCTCGATCGAAATTTCGTAAGGGCGCGTATAACCCACGCTAACGGTGGAAATACCGCGCACCCGCGCAAGGTCGTCGCGTAGTTCACGTGCCAGCTCTTTTAACGTGCGCTCATCGGTATCACCGCTCAAAGCAATTTGTATGGCCAGGCGTGCCTTAGCAACCTTCGAGACGATGGGTTTTTCGGTTTCTACTGGGAANCTGTCGATGCTATCAACACGGCTTTTTATTTCGCCTACCACCACGGTTTGATCGGCNCCCTGGGCGATTTCGGCCATGATGTTGCAATAACCTTCAACCGCGGCACCGCCCGTGCGATCNATGCCCTCCACCCCTTCGATGGCTTCTTCTATGCGAATACAGACACTTTTTTCCACTTCTACCGGCGCGGCACCCAGATAAGGCACGCCTACCCGAACGACGGGTATTTCGAACATGGGGAACTCTTCTTGATTGGTCGTGATCAAGCTCAGCCCCCCGCCGACCAAAAGCATAATCATGAGCAGGTTGGCGGCGACCGAGTTGTTGGCGAACCAGCGGATGGCGGTGAACATGGTGCGTTATCCCCCAATAGCCTTGGTCGATGATTCGGCGATAGGGTTCACGGCCATGCCGTCGATGGCGGTTTGCACCGTCGAANTGCAGACTCGCTCACCGGGATTAAGTCCCGCGTTAATTAGCACGTTGTCCCTGTAAAGCCGCAGCGGCTGGATGTCGCGAAAGCGAAGGCGGTTTTCGGTATCAACTACCAGCACNTGATTGTCGTTGCGAATAGCGGAGCGCGGTAGGCGAACGATGTTCTCAACGGCTAAGCCCGCAATCTCGGCAGTAACGAAAAGGCCGACGGATAAGTCCTGNGAATCCTTTGAGCTTTCCACCCGCGCGACCAAATGCACCATGCGGCTTGAGGTGTCGATTTCAGCCTCGGCGCGGACGATTTTGCCGAACCACTGCCGGACTTGGCCACCATAGTCNGCGCTGAGTTTGACCGTTGGCTGCATGTCTTCAGGGAAGTTNCCGTTGCGCAGGGGCGGTAAGTTGAGAAANGCCAGTTGGCGGTCGGCGATGGGTAATCGCACTTCGACCACGTCATTGGCATACAGTGTCGCGATAGCCTGACCACGTGAGGCGAATTGGCCGATGTCGATGTTTTCNGCACGCACNAGTCCGGTGAAGGGGGCTCTCAGCACCGTGCGCTTAACGTTCTCTTNTGCTTGCTCGGAGTTTGCCTGCGCATCCTCAAAGGTGGCTTGGGTGACGCGATAGGCGCGCAGGCCGTTCTCGAGTGCCGATCGCGAAACGAGTTTACGTTCTGCCAAGCTTCGCAGGCGTCGGTATTCGTATTTGGCATGTTCAACTTCTGCGGTTGCGCGCTTGAGCGCTGCGTTCGCACGATCTTGTGCGTTGCGATAATCAAGGTCATCGATTCGCGCCAGCTCCTGGCCGGCCTCAAAAAAGCCTCCGGCGACAAGGCTTGGCGACGTCCATGTTACACGGCCGGAAACCTCGGGAATCAGCTGGCTGACCGTAGAAGGTGCGACGGAACCTTGGGAATGCACCTTCAGCTCGATAGACTCGGTTTCAATGGTCCTAACGCGCACCGTGAGCGGTGTCGGGGTGTCGTTAGCGGGCTCCAAGACCGGGGCGGTGGCCATCAACGTGGCCGCTACCGAGAGGAAAAGTAGAACGATTGCTGTGGGTATAACGAAGGTTCTAATCATCACGCGAGGGCCTCCTGGCCGCCTTGTGCGAGCATAAACGCCCGCGTCATGGTTTCTCTGTTCAATTCGACGAAGGTATCGAAGGTGCCTCGTAGCGCAGGTATGTCTCGCTCGGTTAGCGCCCTATCCAGTTGTCTAGCGTAGACGGCGTAACGCTCGCGGTCTGGGGTTGCATAGTCGGCAACGGCACTGATGTTCGGCGCGAACTGCTCGACAAGCGTTCTAGCGATTAGCTGTAGCGGCAGATTCTTGCTGGCAAGCATGATGTGTTTCATCAAAGCAAAGCGCGCCTCGCCGTGCTCGGTATCGCTCGTGTTCAGTTGCATTAACGGTCGCAACAAAGCGCGGATATCGGTAATGGTGTTATCGGTGGCGTTTTCCAGCACCTGCATAGCAGCCAACGACACCATGGAGTTCATGACTAAAAGAATTTGGTCGACAAGGATTGGATCAGGAAGGTCTCTTTGCGCCAGCAAATAACCAATGACATCGAGGCTTGCGAGTTCACGCTCGCGGACGCGTGCGCCGCCGGGATGCACTTCGACCAGCCCCAGGTGCACTAACTTAGCCATTGCCTCTCTGACGGCACCGCGATTGGCATCGAAGCGCGCGACCAGGTCGCGCTCGGAGGGCAGGCGCTCGCCGGCTCGGTATTGCCCGTTCAAAACATCGCCGATCAATGCGTTAGCGACTTGGTCGCTTTTCATGCTCATTAGAAGTCGTTCCAATACGCGAATGTCACCAGCCATGGACTGGTCTTGCCAATTTGGTCTGATCAAATTGGTCAGACCGATTGGNCATATTAGCGATACGAGGCGGGAATGCAAGNAAATGTTACGCTAAGTAACATNNCCAGCAATTAGAAATGTGTTGATTGGTAGCAGCCGCTATCCAACTGGAAAAAGCCACAGTCTTTGCTAGCTCAGTGGCCGCAGGGCAGGAACGACAATGACGTGACGCTATTGCTCGACGAAGGCACGCTCGAGGACGTAGTCACCCGCCTGTCCTTGCCCGGGCGAGGCCACAAAGCCCCTGGCATCCAAGGCAGCACTGACATCGCGCAGCATNTTTTGGCTGCCACAGAGCATGACCCGATCACATGCGGGATCGAGGTTCAAAGTGCCATTGTCCATAAGTGTGGTGATGCGGCCTTGGGTTGCAAATGCCTCACGAGTGACCGTGGGCAAATACCTGAGTTTCGGTGCGATCAATTCGCCCAGCGCCTCGTCGTTCGGCAAGGTGGTGTTGAAGTAGTCGAAGTAGGCGAGTTCGCTTTTCTCGCGCACGCAGTGCACTAGCAGAATCTCTTCAAAGCGCTCATAGGCCTCTGGGTCCTTGGTGATGCTGAGGAAGGGCGCCAAACCTGTGCCGGTGGCNAACAGGACTAGGCGCCTGCCTGGGTTGAGGTCGTCGATGACNAAGGTGCCTACGGGTTTCTTGCTGACTAGCACGCTGTCGCCAACCTGCAGGTGTTGGAGTCGTGACGTTAAGGGGCCGTCTTGTACCTTGATGGAGAAGAACTCGAGATACCCGTCGTAATTGGCGCTGGCAATCGAATAGGCCCGCAGCAAGGGCTTGCCGTCGACTCTTAAGCCCAACATGACGAAGTGTCCGTTTGCAAAACGGAAACTGTCAGAACGCGTGGTTTTGAAAGAGAACAGCGTCTCATTCCAATGACGGATGTCAGTGACCTGTTCTTCNACGAGTGCCGCCATACAAAGTCCTAAGGTGTTTGCTCTAAAAACGGCTCGCGATTATAGGGGTACAACCGCTTAAAGCGAGGCCTGCAACCTTCGAAAGCGTTATAANGGTATGCCAAGGGCGGTGATGTGATCCAAACNTATCCCGNCCCCTGACCTGCGCTTCCACCGGCGCTGCGTAAGCGGTAGCCTGCGCAACTCGCCTCGCGCAGGCNGTGCGTACGCGATCATGTAATTTTATGGAGAAGTCGATGAAAGTCGTTGTTACAAATGATGAGTACACCATTTATCGGCGCCGCGACGGACGTTATGCCGTCGAGGGTGCTGACAAGAGGCCGATAAATGGCGATGAAAAAATCACGATATTGCTCGCCAATGAACTGATTTCGGTAGCGCCGCCAGCGGCACCAAAAGAGGAAGCAGCCCCAGAAGAAGCAGAAGCAGCNGAGACAGAAGCGGAAGCTGCGGAAGCGGGCGACGCCGAGCCAGCGGCAGAAGATGCTCCCGAGGAGGCGGCACAAGCNCCGGCTGACGAGCCATCAGAAGAGCCAGCAGAAGCATCTGACGATGATGCTGAAGTAGCAGCTAAAGAGTAGTTTTTAGGCAGTGCCTGATACATCCCCCAGAATTGAGGTTGTAAGCGAGTTCAANCCCGCGGGCGACCAACCTCGGGCCATCGACAGTCTAGTTGAGGGCATCGAAGCAGGGCTGGCTCACCAGACCCTGCTAGGGGTTACCGGTTCAGGCAAAACCTTTTCCATTGCCAATGTGATCGAGAAGCTGCAGCGGCCGGCGCTCGTCATGGCTCCCAATAAAACGCTTGCCGCGCAACTGTACGGNGAGTTCAAAGAATTTTTCCCTAACAATAGCGTTGAGTACTTTGTTTCCTACTACGACTATTACCAGCCCGAAGCTTATGTTCCGGCTTCTGATACCTANATAGAAAAGGATTCGTCGGTAAACGCGCACATCGAACAAATGCGCCTATCTGCTACCAAGTCCTTGCTNCAGCGTCGGGACGCNATCATCGTGGCCTCGGTGTCGGCGATTTATGGTTTGGGCGATCCGCAGTCTTATTTGCAAATGGTCCTGCACCTTGATCGCGGTGATCGACTTGCGCAGCGCGATCTCCTGCGCAGGCTT
>PBTJ01000064.1 GCA_002726925.1 Gammaproteobacteria bacterium
GTCGTGAACACGTCGATACCCATGTCTTGCAACATGCGTCGTTGTCGCTTGCTCAATGGCTTATTGGATGCAGCGTTGCTTGGGGGCATGGAGTGAAAATCGAATTGAGTGCGTTGCAGGATGCTAACCGATGCCGGCGGCTGCAGGCTAAGGGTTATTTTCAAGCTGCCTGTAAAACCGGCCGCCGTCATAGCGCGACATTATTGAGCGCGCCACGCGTAAAGCCGCTCCGCCCCCATCACTGCCGCCCAAAGCGTATAGACAACCACATCTTCATAGCCGTCTTTACGCAGCCAAACCAGGTGCAGCAGCGCCAGCGGTACGGCGAGATAGACCCACCGATGCAGGCGTTTCCAAGTGCTGCCAAGGCGCGTTTGCCAGTTTCGCGTTGAGGTCAGCGCTAGCACGCTCAAAATCAACAAACTGGCCATGCCCATCGTGATATACGGCCGCTCAATCACTTCTTGCAGCAAGATCTGCCACTTCAGCTGAGCGTAAAAAACGGCAAAAACCGCGGCATGTGCGGCAACCAAGGCGAAGGCGAACAAACCCACCATACGCCGGCTGCGTACCAACCATGGCCAGCGCAGGCGGCGGCTGAGGGGTGTCACGGAAAAGGCGCTAAGCAGCACGATCATGCCCGACTCGCCCAGGTAATGGAGCAGGCCTTCCACCGGGTCCGCGCCGAGGCCCGATCCGGTTTGCTGGGTCTCTAGGTAAATTGCGTATACGAGCCACACCCATGGCAGGAGCAATGCCGTCGCCAAGGCTGGTTTCGCAAACTGACGAAGCATCAGTAGTACTTGCGCAGATCCATTCCAGCGTAGAGATGGGCGACTTCGTCGGCGTAGCCGTTGAAAGGCAACGTTGGTCGGCGATTAACATTGAACAGCGAGCTTGGCAGTCGCCGTTCGCTTGCTTGGCTCCAGCGAGGGTGAGATACGGCTGGGTTTACGTTGGCATAAAACCCGTACTCGCTGGCCTGCAACTGCTTCCACGTGTTCAGCGGTTCTCGCTCGGTAAAGCGGATGCTGACGATGGACTTGATGCTTTTGAAGCCATACTTCCACGGCACCATCAGTCGCCAAGGCGCGCCGTTTTGGTTGGGTAGTTCCTTACCATAGAGCCCGGTGACCATCAGCGTAAGCGGGTGGTTCGCTTCATCCATACGCAGACCCTCGATATAGGGCCAGTCGATACTGGAGAAGAACCCCTGTTGGCCGCGCATCTCGCTGGGTCGATACAGCGTTTCAAACTCAACAAACTTTGCGTTACCGGTCGGTTCGAATTGGGCCAGCACGTCTTTCAGTGGAATGCCCATCCACGGCACCACCATGGACCAAGCTTCGACACAACGAAAACGATAGACGCGCTCTTCTACGTCAAGGCCTTTAATGATGTCTTCAAAGGCGAAGGTGCCGGTTTTATTTGCTTCGCCAGAGACCGTCACACTCCACGGGTCCGTCGACATTTCATGGGCAAAGGCGGCTGGATCGCTCTTGTCTGTTCCGAACTCATAAAAGTTGTTGTATTGGGTAACGATATCTTCAGGCGTAATTTCGTCGTCTTCCTGCAAACCGGCCTTAGCGATGGTCGGCAATGCCAAGCTTGCGAGTCCCGCCGAACTCGCTGCCATGAACTGGCGACGATTGTAGTAGACGGTTTCTGGCGTGATCTCAGACCCAAGAATGCGGTCAGGTTTGCGTATCAGCATGGACTGCCCTCTTTCGACTATCTGTGATTATGGACTGCTCGTGCCCCTAAGTTTTTGCCAAAGGCTCTTGGCTGGGCCAGAAGCCGCATAGACCAAGGCGATGCCCATCATGATCATTGGCGGATCGATCATTGCGATGGCAAAGCCCATGGCGATGAGCACCAGGGTGACAAAGGGAATGCGTTCTCGAAAGTTGATTTTCTTCGGCGAGAAATACTCGTAATTGCTCACCATCAAAAGTGCGGCAGCGATGGTGAGCACCGCAAATATCAGAGCGCCGAATATTGGCGGTTGAGCGATCCCCTGCTCCAGCGCTACCCATATGCTGAACACGATTACCCCGGCTGCCGCGGGGCTAGCAAGGCCGGTGAAGGAGCCTTCTTCACCATCGACGTTGAACCGTGCAAGTCGCAGTGCTGCGCAGGCCATGTAGGCAAATGCTGCAACCCAGCCAAGTTGGCCAAGTGCCGATAAACCCCAGGAAAACGCCACCAAGGCAGGCGCAACACCAAAGGCAACCAAGTCAGAGAGGCTATCGTATTGGGCACCAAAGGCGCTTTTGGTGCCGGTCATGCGGGCAATTCTGCCGTCTGCGCCATCCAGCAACATGGCGAGAAAAATCGCTAGGCAGGCGGTCAGTGGCTGACCGTTCATCGAGGTAATAATGGCGTAGAAGCCAGCGAACAGTGACCCCGTGGTAATGAGGTTGGGCAGTAGATATACCCCGCGTCGCCCAAGGCCTCGTTGCAGGGGCTCTTCGGTGGCTTTTAAGGACTCTGCATCGCCCTGCTCGTCACCCACTACCTGTAAGGTCGGTTTGTCGTCGTGTTCCATCATGATATTCCTTTGCTGCGGACCCTTTTATTGCCAATGATCATTGTCCCTGACCATAACCACTGACAGCCGCATCGAATTCATTACTTTGGCCTTACGCGCCCAAGTTACAAGCAATATTTCATAGACAGTAGACTCGCCGTCTCGGGCGAGCCTCGTGGCTCACCCAACGGTTCCTCGATGGATGGGCATCATGCTTGACGAAACGTTAGTTGATTTCTTTGTTCACCAAACGATTCGCTTGAATCCACGGCATCATGCCGCGCAAGCGCTCGCCAACTTCTTCGATCGGATGCTCAGAGGTGATGCGGCGCATGGCCTTGATGCTGGCCGCACCGGAACGATCTTCTAGCACGAATTCTTTGGCAAAGTTGCCAGTCTGGATCTCAGTCAAAATACGCTTCATTTCAGCCTTGGTTTCTTCGGTGACCACTCGGGAGCCGCGGGTCAGGCCGCCATATTCCGCGGTATTCGATACCGAGTACCACATGTTGGCGATACCACCCTCGTAGAGTAGGTCGACGATCAACTTGAGTTCGTGCAAACACTCGAAGTAGGCCATCTCTGGTGCATAGCCTGCTTCCACCAGCGTTTCGAATCCTGCCTGCACNAGGGCCGTAGCGCCGCCACACAGCACGGCTTGCTCTCCGAACAGGTCTGTTTCGGTTTCCTCGCGGAAAGTGGTTTCAATGACGCCGGCGCGTCCACCGCCGTTGGCGGACGCATAGGACAACGCGATGTTTTTGGCCTGGCCGGTGGCGTCTTGAGCAATCGCGATAAGACTGGGCACGCCTCCGCCTTCGACGTAGGTAGAGCGCACGGTATGGCCCGGGCCCTTGGGTGCAATCATCAGCACATCTAAATCGCCGCGCGCTTCAATCANCTCGAAGTGAATGTTGAATCCGTGAGCAAAGGCGATGGCCGCATTTTCTTTCAGGTTCGGCTCGATCTCTTCTCTATATAACGCTGCTTGCAGTTCGTCTGGCACCAGCACCATGACCAAATCGGCACCCTGCACAGCGTCGCCCACCTCGGCTACCTGAAAACCGGCATTTTCGGCCTTGGGCCAAGAACCCGAAGCCTTGCTGCGCAGCGCGATGACGACATTCTCAACGCCGGAATCNCGAAGGTTATTGGCGTGGGCATGGCCCTGAGAGCCGTAACCTACAATGACCACCTTCATCTTTTGAATAATGGAGAGGTCTGCGTCTTTGTCGTAATACACCTGCATGATTTTTTCCCGTGTGTTGGTTTTGGTTCAATAAAGAGATTTACAGCGNCAGCNCTTGATCGCCACGGCCTAGGCCTGAAACGCCGGTACGCACCACTTCCAAGATGGTCACGTCCTCGCTACTGTCTTCGACAGCTNTGACAAAGGCGTCAAGTTTCTCGCTGGGACCCACCAGTTGGATGGTGTACGTCTGGGCGGTGACATCGACGATCTGCCCGCGAAAGATATCTGCCGAGCGCTTCACTTCTTCTCGTGCTTCGCCCTGCGCACTCACCTTGATGAGCAGNAACTCGCGTTCGACGTGGGGGCTTTCGCAGAGATCGACCACCCGAACAACTTCAACCAGCTTGTCGAGCTGTTTACGAATTTGCGTGATTTTATTCTCGTCGCCACTGGTAGTGAGCGTCAGACGCGACAGTGTCGGATCTTCAGTGGGTGCTACCGTTAACGACTCGATATTGTAGTTGCGCTGGGCGAACAGACCCACCACCCGCGATAACGCACCGGCTTCGTTTTCTANCAAAACCGCTAAGATACTTCTCACGACGCGACCTCCTGAGGTTTGCTCAAGATCATGTCACTCATGGCCCCGCCCTTAATTGCCATGGGATAAACATGTTCATGGGGATCGACCCAAACATCGACGAAGACCAAGCGATTCTTGTTCTTTTCGGAGAAGGCCTCTTCCATGGCGGCATCAAGTTCCATGGCGTCGCTGACGCGAATACCCACATGGCCGAAGGCTTCCACCAAGGTTTTAAAATCAGGCAATGAATCGCTGTAAGTGCTTTGCGAATGTCGGCCACCGTACTGCATATCCTGCCACTGCTTCACCATACCCAACGCTTGGTTGTTCAGGTTGATGATTTTAATTGGTAGACCGTACTGCAAGCAGGTGGAAAGTTCTTGCATGTTCATCATGAAAGAACCCTCGCCGGTCACACAGGCCACGACCGCATCCGGGTTACCCATTTGCACGCCCATGGCCGATGGTAGCCCAAAACCCATGGTGCCAAGGCCGCCAGAATTGATCCAACGCCGTGGCTCATCAAAGTGGTAGTACTGAGCGGCAAACATCTGGTGCTGACCAACGTCTGAGGTCACAAAGGCGTCACCCGCAGTGACACGATATAAAGTCTGAACGGCGAGCTGAGGCAGGATGCTTTGATCTNTCTTTGGCTCAAGGTTGTGGTTTAAACCGTGNGCACTGCGCCACTGCTCGATTTGCTGCCACCACTGNTCCATATCCTGCTGCTGTTTTTTTCGCGCAGGGTCGTCGCGCAGACTTTCTTGTTCCTGATAGGCCTCCCAGAGGGCATTGAGTGCCCATTGGGCGTCGCCCACCAGCGCGATGTCGCTAGAGATGATCTTGTCCACGGAGGCGGGGTCGACGTCGAGATGCACGACNGTCGCCTTAGGGGAGAATTTATCCGGATCGTTAGTCACCCGATCATCAAAGCGTGCGCCCAAGGCCAGGATCAAATCAGCCTCGTGCATGGCCATATTGGCTTCATAGGTGCCGTGCATACCCAGCATGCCAAGACTCTGCTCGTCACTACCGGGATACGCGCCCAAACCCATCAAAGTTGACGCTACTGGCCCCCGGCTCGCCTTCACGAGTGCGCGAAGTGGGTCTTCAGCGTCCGCCTGAATCACACCACCGCCCACATAGAAGACTGGGCGTTTGGCAGACAGCAGTGCCTGCACCACCCGGTTCACCTGAGTCCTGTNGCCTTCAAATGCGGGCTTATAGGAACGCAGATTTACTTCGTTTGGGTATTCGTATTCGTAGGTCGCGCTGGGATCCGTCGTGTCTTTGGGCACATCGATGACCACGGGGCCCGGTCTACCNGTGGTAGCGATATGAAAAGCTTTCTTTACCACCGCTGGAATTTCAGAGGCATCGCGCACCATAAAGCTATGCTTTACCACCGGTCGCGAAATACCCACCATGTCGGTTTCTTGAAAGGCATCCGTNCCTATGAGGTCACGGGGCACCTGACCGGAAATCACCACCATGGGAATGCTGTCCATATAGGCGGTTGCGATACCGGTGATGGCGTTGGTCGCACCGGGTCCTGAGGTGACAAGGACGACGCCCGGGTCACCGGTCGAGCGCGCGTAGCCGTCGGCCATATGGGTGGCTGCTTGTTCGTGNCGTACCAGAATATGCTCNATTTTTTGCTGGCGAAAAATAGCGTCATAGATGTGCAGGGCTGAGCCGCCGGGGTANCCGAAGATGTACTCCACCCCCTCGTCTTGCAGCGCACGAATCAGCATATCGCCGCCNGAGAGCATTTCCGCCATGGTCGTCCTCATTTTCTTGTTGTGGTGTCGGTCGCTATNNGTGAACGACNAAGCGCAGTCGCTACCCATATCGTCGCTAAGCGCACCTCAAAGGATCTTTCCGTTTCAGATTTTCTGCAGCGCTGTCTGCAGCGATAGCTTGTCCTCGACACGAGTGCCGTNTTGACTTGTAAGCCATTGATTTTGANATGGNCTCAGCCNCAAATTTCGCTCTTCTAGCTGACTTTCGGGCGCCCCTGTACGCGCAAGCGCGCTATTCTTGTGATTCATGCTCAACATGTCAATGAAGGCATTGCCGGCAAACGATAGGGTTTTCAGTGCCCGCGGCAGATGACCGTCGCCATACGACCGGTTTGGGCACCCTGCCCATGCTGCTCAGTGGCGCGGCGATGCGAATACATNTCTANGCTGGCGTAGCTGCACACGCCGCTCAGCGNCACCTTATTCACGCCGCTGACGCTTAGCTGATGCNCNGCAAGATGGGGTAAGTCCACCAACCTTTTGCTGACGTCGCTAGGGTGATCGAGCACGAAAGACGCATATTCTTTCATGAGTAACCCCCAAACATCCTCGCCAACCTCAAAGTGCCCGGGGCCAATGCATGGGCCAATCCAAGCACATAACCCGTCGGGGTTAATGGGCATGGCTTCGATCAAAGACGCCAGCACATCTTCGGTGAGCCCGCGCCAGCCGCCGTGGGCAGCGCCGATCAATTCACCGCTGGCATCTGTCAGCACCACCGGCACGCAGTCGGCGCTCTGGATCGCAAGGGCAACGCCGGGTAGGTCACTCCACATGCTGTCGGCTTGAGGCGGATGCTCGAACTTTTCTATTTGGTGGCGGTCGATATGAATACAGGCATTGCCATGCACTTGATCGAGCCACTGCATGTGCGGTTCTTGAGCCGTGGCATTGCAACTTTCGCTGGCCTCAACTGCTAGCTGTTGCTGAAGAAATGTCCGCAAACTGGCTCGATTCAAAGCCACCGATGCGGGGTCGTCACCGACCTTTAAACCGAGATTATAGCTTGCCAATGCCGCTGCGTGACTTGCGCCTTCGTTGCCCAAAGCATGTCGCGTGGTCGTGCCTGCAACAATATGCGCAGGTGCCGCCCAGCGCGCATTGAGCCAGCCGCTAGGCGCTTGCATGAGGTGCTTGAGACATCATTCGTGCGACTTCAGTGGAGGGCGTCTCGGTCGCGGACCAACGTATCCATCAGGCCC
>PBTJ01000065.1 GCA_002726925.1 Gammaproteobacteria bacterium
ATGGTGCGCAAAAACTGATGTTTCATTCGCTTTGTCTCTCTAACTAAATTCTTAATGTCTTGGCCATCGTAAAGCGATTTGAGCGTGCGCTAGTTTTGGCACGCTTCTACGCTTTCGTCACGCCGACCTCAGCCGATGGACCCATCTTTTTGCGTCCCAATAACCGGCTAGCATCTGTTCTACGCCGCAGTGACGCTGGCTAGTAACAACAAATTTTTTTCATCACAACACCATACAAGCCATTGCTCGCAGGTCGAAACGTCACGTGAAAGCGATATTGGGGATCACTCTGTTACCCTGACTGACTGCTGGGCGTGGGCCCCGACGCTATCGAACCATATGCTCTGGTTTCGGTCCCATCTCCTCCCGATACCATATTCTACGTTTCGACCAGCATGCGATCTGTCTTGGTTGGCCACACAAACTGACTTGTGTGTAAACGGGAGAAGTATAGCAGTCAGATGCAGATCAGCAACTTCATTGGGCGAAGAAACTTGGACAATTCCAACAGTTTAGCTTGCTTATTTCATTACCTTAGGAAGAGTCTTTGGCTGACCGAGGATCTAGGATTTTCACCACTTCTACCCGATCTGTCGTGCGCCGACTCCTGTCGTAGCGGGCTCTGGGAAGCGGCGCGGTCACAGTGGCTGCATCTGTCTCTAGATGCTCAACAAAACCGCAGGCTACGCAGCGTCGACGAATCAATGGCGCCTGTGTTTCTGACGCCTCGTCAGTCGGATCGAGGCCCTCGTCGGCCGCTAGCGTCTCAATAACGATGCGATCAACCGCTTGGCAGGAAGGACACACGGCGCCAGAAATAAAACGTTTCGATCCGGTCATAGCCTCACCTCCCGATTCGAGCGGTTTATTTCGTTACCTGCCATCAATGCAGCGGCGCGACAGCCGTGAGGCACTAACCCAACCGACCTCTTAACTGTTGATACACCGATTCGGTCGATGGGCGTTTCGCCATCCAAATGGCATAACTCGCCGCCGCTTGCTCAACCAACATGCCAAGCCCATCAAAAGCCTGACTGGCCTGATGGACGTCTGCCCAGCGCGCGAAATGCGCCTGCGCTCCGTAGCTTAAATCGTAACAGATCCGCCCCTTTGCCAGATTTGCGGGCAGGCTGTGTAACGCTTTTGCCGCATTTTGATCCAGCCCGATGGCGGTACTGTTAATCACCAGCTGTGCATTAAGGCTCGATGTGGCGAGCTGGGTCAGATCAAGCGCTTCTATTATTACAGCGCTGTGAGATCCCTGACCGCTCGAGGCTGACTGCGGCGAGGATACGGGCAGCGTCTCGCTGCCAAACGTTTCGCGGCCAAGCACCCTGAAATGATTTACCAGCTCCACTGCCTTGGCCAGTGTTCGATTGGCAATGGTGATTTTGCGCACGCCAGCGTCAAGCAATGGCTGAACGATACCTTGGCACGCCCCTCCAGCACCCAGCACCAATACCTCTATTCCAGATAGTTTGACCTGGTGACGATCCTCTAAATCACGCACTAGGCCTATGCCATCAGTGTTGTAGCCCACCACCTCATCATGCTGCATCGCCAGCGTATTGACCGCGCCAGCGGCGGCGGCCAAGGGATCTAGCCTGGCACTGTATTCATACGCCTCGCGCTTGAAGGGCACCGTAACATTGAGGCCCAAGCCACCAGTGGCGAAAAACTCCCTGACGCCAGCGTCGAATCCGTCAAGCGGAAAACACAGTCGTTGATAGTCAACATCGTGGCCAAGAGATCTGGCAAACCCATGGTGGATGTCTGGTGACATCGAGTGCGCAATGGGATTTCCCGCAACGCCGAGGTTTGTATTAGCGGCGCTCATTCAGACGCCTCGCGAATCACCGCGCCATTGACATCGATGATGGCGCTGGCGCCAACATAGCCCTGAGTTTCGCCGGGCACGACGACATCAACGACGCCATCAAATTGCGCAACCGCCTGCGCGTGGGATTGCACCGGTGGCTCGCCCGCTCGATTTAGCGAAGTCGACACCATCGGACCACCAAAAGCTGAAGCAATGCCGCGGGCTTGCGCGTGGTCTGGCACTCGGCAGGCGATGGTACTGTGCCGGCCCTTGATTGATTGGGGGAAGGCATCGCCGGGCAGTAGCCAGGTCACGTGGCCGGGCCAACTTGCCAGTACTTGAGCCATAATCTTGGGTGTTAGTTCTTCAAGCGCCGCTTGAAAGTCTGTTGGGCCACCACCAATTAACAGCATGCCTTTTGCGGCTTCTCGGCCTTTGATGGCCAATATCCGCCTAACGGCATCATCGTTGTACGGATCACAAGCCAGGCCCCATACACCCTCTGTCGCATGCGCAATGACGCCACCTGATTGCAGGCAGGCGGCGGCATTGTCGATTTCGTTCACGAGTCCAGCGAAGCTTGGACACTCGCATTTTGTGCCTCTACCTTTGCACGGTTGTCACTGCGATCCTGCACAACGACTTGATGCAGCGCATCGTCGGCAACGGCCAGTATCTGCGCTGCCAGATAAGCGGCGTTTTTCGCCCCGGCCTTGCCCACTGCCACGGTAGCTACAGGAATACCGCCAGGCATTTGTACGGTTGATAGCAGTGCATCGAAACCTTGCAGCGGCCCACTGTCGATCGGTACGCCAATCACTGGGCGTTGGGTATGTGCGGCTACTGCGCCAGCCAAGTGCGCTGCCATACCGGCTGCGCAAATGAACACGCGGCACCCACGCTCTTCCGCATCGTTGACGTAGGCTTGGGTGGCAGCTGGCGTTCTGTGTGCGCTGGTTACTTTGACTTCATACTCAATGCCCAGGGTTTTCAGCATCGAGGTTGTAGATTGCATCACCGGCCAATCAGATTCGGAACCCATCAAAACCGCTGCCCATCTCATGCTTTTCTCCGCCCATTTCAAAGTACACAAATATACCCGTCCGCTCCTTGTTGAACAAATCCACTCAGTTGAAGCTCCATTAAACACTGGCTGACCTGTTGTGGATCACGGCCAACAAGCGCAACGATTTCATCGAATTGTTTGCTCTGTGCGCTAATCTCCCCGCAAATCTCGGCAGAGAGTCCTGTCATGGGCGGCCCAACAACCGCGCCCTCATTCGACGGAGTCGCCGAGTCTGCGACGTTTTTGTCGAATGCGACGGTCTCTGACAGTGACCAACCCAGTTCCTCGGCCACCTCTGACGCGCTGGTCACTAGGGCCGCCCCCTGACGAATAAGACGGTGGCACCCTCCACTCAGTGGGCTTGTTGCAAGACCCGGCACCGCACAAACTTCCCGTCCTTGCTCCAGCGCCAAGCGCGCTGTAATCAAAGAACCGCTTTTTTCACTCGCTTCGACCAACACCGTCATTTCTGACAGCCCACTGATGATGCGATTTCGTTCCGGAAAGTGATACGGACGGGGCGATACCTGAGCAGGGTATTCCGAGATCAGCAAGCCGCCTGCGGCCAATAACTCTTGCGCGAGCCTTGTGTTTTGCCTGGGGTAAAGGTGATTGAAACCTGCGCCTAGCACGGCCGTGGTGGCGCCGTCCCCGGCGGCCAGCGCTCCGCGATGGGTCGCGGTGTCTATGCCTAGCGCCAAACCACTGACTAGGTTGCAACCCGTTTCCGCAAGACCTCGCGCCACCTCAAAAGCCACAGACCGTCCAACTGTCGTACACCGACGCGCGCCCACAACCGCAACCGAGCGTCGGTCCAAGGCGTTGCGCTCGCCGACGCAGAACAGCACGAGGGGTGGGTCAGGAATGGACCGCAGCCAACCCGGATAGTCCCTATCGAGTATACTGACGGCAAACCATTCGAAGGGCCTCAGTGGCTTAGGTAGCATGGTTGAAGCGATATAGGCTCGCATCGGGGCTTGGCGCTTTAGGCGACTTTCTGGCCTGTTCGATTGGCCAATATTAGCCGGTCCGGATTTGCTGTGATATTCAGCCAACCAAGCGGCAACCGCTTGACGCGGCCATTCGACCAACAATGAACACAGGTGTTTAGCCTCGTGGCTGATGCGCAGGGGAGTGGTTTGCATGAGACCTTGCACGGTGAACTTGGAGCTCCACTATTCACCGCACCGGGGCGCGAATGGATCGCCAATGGCTGGAATCTGTGTGCGAGTTTTCCTGCACTGCCGCTATACTCGCGCCCTCGCCGGGGCCTTGGGCTGGGCAAGAGCAGCCGCCGTGGGCACATCCCCACGTCGACACTTGGAAAACGTCGACCCAGATCAAGGCTCGACTGCAAAGAAGACTCGATGGGAATATGACTCGACTAAAAATACTGCACCATCCAGATTCCCGATTGCGCACAAAGGCAACGCCAGTGGATACCTTTGATAGCCAGCTGGCTGAATTTGCCGAAAATATGTTGGAGACCATGTACGCGGCGCCGGGCATTGGGCTGGCCGCCACTCAGGTCAACGTGCATAAACGCGTTATCGTCGTCGACGTCAGCGATACCAAGAGCGAGGCCTATACGCTCATTAACCCAGTTCTCGAACCCTTTGGCGCGAAGATTCAAGGTGAAGAGGGCTGTTTGTCCGTGCCGGAAATCTATGAGCCGGTTGAGCGATTTGAGCAGGTGAATGTGACGGCCCAAGACGTCAACGGTGAACCCATCGAATTCACTGCAAGCGGCATGCTGGCTATCTGCATTCAGCACGAATGTGACCACCTAGAAGGCAGGTTATTTGTCGATTACCTCTCGAGCCTAAAACGGAACCGTATCAGCAAGAAGCTGCGGGAAAGGTCCAAAACCCTTGTCTAAGTCCTTCCAACAACCCTACAAAATTGCATTTGCAGGCAGCCCTGAATTCGCCGCCACTATTTTTGCGCGGCTTCAGGCATCGGACTTTGCCTGCGGTCTGGTGCTGACCCAGCCGGATAGGCCACAAGGCCGTGGACGCACATTGTCGCCCAATACGGTGAAAGTCGCAGCCAATGCATACGGCCTGCCTATATTGCAGCCAACGAGTCTTCAGGAGGAAGCCGTCATCGACGCGTTGACCGAATTTTCGCCAGATGTGCTGATTGTGGCCGCCTATGGTTTGTTACTTCCTCAACGGGTGCTGGATCTACCGACTTTCGGTTGCATGAATGTGCACGCCTCGCTGTTGCCGCGCTGGCGCGGCGCAGCGCCGATCGAGCGGGCTGTGATGGCCGGCGACGAAATCACTGGCGTAAGCATCATGCAGATGGAGCGCGGGTTAGATACTGGGCCTGTCTACGCCATGGAGTCTGTGTCAATTGCCGAGTATGCCGATGCTGGCGCGCTTGAGCATCGGCTTGCGCTGCTAGGTGGTGATCTGATCGTTGACGTTTTGCAACAGCTTCAGGACAGGCCAACCCTGCAACCAACACCACAACCTGANGCGGGCGCCTGTTACGCCAGCAAGCTATCAGCGCTAGACCGACTAATCGACTGGCGCTACAGCGCTGAGCAAATTGCTCGCCAAATTTGGGCCTTAAGTCACCGTATGCCCGCCATCACGGAGTTAAATGGTACTCAGATACAGCTNCTATCTGCCGTCCCGGTCGACAATNGATCACAGCCCGAATCAGCCAACAAGCCTGGCCAGCAGGTGGCAGGCGGCNGAAAATCTATCATCGTGGCGTGCGGTAAAGGCTTGCTGCAAATCAAAACGCTGAAACTAGCCCGGGGCAAGGGGCTGGCCATGGATGCGGCAGCCGCGCGCAACGGCTACCCAGACTTATTCGACGAGCGCTCGGTATTTGCTGCAGGCACAACGCCCTAATGGTGGCAGTAACCCAAACAATACGGCGCTCAAATGTTCGAGTGGATGTCAGCCGTGCACTGACACAGATCATGCGGCACGGCAGAACTACTGAATGGATTCGCGCGAATCGCGCGCCATGGTTGGCCACTGCCCTGCATCAGGAGTTGTTGTATGGCACGTTACGCCACTATTTGACGCTGCAANCCTTAATCGGGTCGCACCTGAAAAAACCCCTAAAGCCCAAAGATTTAGATCTTATGCACCTTATGTTAGTAGGCGCTTACCAACTAATCTACACCGATATAGCCGAACATGCGGCCATTCACGAAAGCGTATCGGCGTGCCAGGCTTTGGGTAAGGCATGGGCGCGAGGACTCATCAACGCCGTGCTTCGGTCTATCCAGCGACAAACGAAGTCTGATTCGATGCAGGCCAGTGATCCGCGATCTGAGCACCCTGATTGGATGGCCGACTTGTTCGCGAGCCAATACGGCACTGCCGCGACTGAAATGATGGCGGCGAATAACCAACGCGCGCCAATGACGCTGCGCATCAACACATGTGTGATCGCCGCAGCGGACTACAAAGATCAACTCAAGGCAGCGGCCGTCGAGTTTACCGAAGGGCCTTGGCCAGAGGCGCTGACCCTTGTGCAACCGCAGCCTGCTGCCGATCTGCCGGGCTGGCAACAAGGCGCATGCGCGGTTCAAGATCTTGGCGCGCAATGNGCTAGCCAAATCATAATGCAATTGCTGATCAATCTTCCAACCACGGAGGGCTCGCTNCGACTACTCGATGCCTGCGCTGCGCCCGGAGGCAAACTCTTCCATCTCAAAGAGGCNCTGACGGATGCGGGGATAGCACACCAGCTTTACGCAATGGACGACAAGGCAAACCGGCTCAAGGATTTGGCCCAGATAGGCCAACGCCTTGGGCACCGCACCCACGAGTACAACGACCAACGCCGCGATAGTTCAGATCACCAAGACGTTGGCCCCAAAGACTCTATTACTTTGAGCTGCNCTGACGCCGGCCAGAGCCCGCTGCCGTTCAACGAGGCCTTCGACGCAATCTTGATCGACGCGCCNTGCACAGGCAGCGGCACCATTCGACGCAACCCAGATATTCGCCTGCTGCTCTCGCCAGAGGCGTTGCAGCAACAGCTGCCACAACAGCAGCGATTGCTGCAGAATTTATGGCAACACGTGAAGCCCGGGGGTACCCTTGTTTACTCGACGTGTTCGGTTTTTGCAGAGGAAAACGATCAGATGATTCAGAGCTTTCTGGTCAAGAACAAGGATGCCCATGTGGTTCCTCTTCAACTTCGNCTCGGCCACTCAACGCGTTATGGCCTGCAGCTGCTACCCACCAACCCCATGACCGACGGTTTCTTTTACTGCGCGCTTGCCAAGGCGACATCAACGGTCACGTCGTCGTGAAAATTCTGATCTTGGGGGCAGGGCAAGTCGGTGGCACCCTCGCCGAAAGTCTCGCCCAAGAAGCCTTCGACATNACCTTGGTCGATGTCGACGGAGCGCGTCTGCAGGAACTTGGCATGCGCCTTGATATTCAAACCATCGAGGGCTCGGCATCTCACCCAGACGTCTTGCGGAGGGCGGGAGCGGACGATGCGGAAATGNTGATCGCCGTCACCTCCAGCGACGAGATCAATATGGTGGCCTGCCAGGTGTGCTACTCCATGTTCCGCACACCGATGAAAATTGCNCGCATTCGATCCTCTGCCTANATGGAGAAAGAGGGGTTTTTCCACAAAAACCATATGCCTATTGACCGTCTGATCAACCCTGAAGCAGTGGTTACCTCACAAATACACGAGCTTCTCAGTCACCCAGGTGCCCTCGATGTCGCAGATTTTGCCAATGGTCGCGTGCAGCTTGTGGCGATGCGCGCCGTCGACGGCGGCCCCTTAGTGGGCCATGCGCTGAGTTTTTTGCGAGAAGACATGCCGAATGCGGATACGCGCGTGGCGGCCATTTTTCGCCGTGGTCAGTCGATTGTCCCCCAAGGCAGTACAGTGATCGAGGCAGACGACGAGGTGTTCTTTATCGCTGCCCGGGAACACATCAACAACGTAATGGCTGAATTGCGCCGCGCAGAGCAGCCTTACCGCCGAGTCATCATCGTTGGCGGCGGCAACATCGGCGCAAAATTAGCCTCGGAAATCGATCAAGAGTATGGCGTCAAGCTGGTCGAGGTGAGCCATGACCGCGCGCAATGGCTAGCTGAGCACTTGCACGACACTGTGGTCATACACGGTAATGCCACGGACCGTGAACTGCTTTTGGAAGAAAACATCGAGCAATGTGATGCCTTTTGCGCCCTGACTAACGACGATGAAGTCAACATCATGTCCTCCTTGATGGCTAAGCGTCTTGGCGTGAGACAAGTCATTACGCTGATCACGAAGCCAGCCTATGTCGACTTGGTACAGGGCGGCGAAATTGATGTGGCAATATCGCCCCAGCAAGCCACCACCGGGTCGGTGCTATCTCATGTACGTAAAGCTGACGTTGCTCGCGTGCACAGTTTACGACGCGGCGCCGCCGAAGCCATGGAGGCAATCGCGCACGGTGATATCAGCAGTTCTTATGTCGTCGGTCGGCGTATCAGCGAACTCAAGCTGCCCGCTGGCGTCACCATCGGTGCGGTGGTACGCGGCGAGGAAGTGATGATCGCCCATGACGATGTCATTATTGCCAGCGACGACCACGTGATTTTGTTCTTGGTCGATAAGAGCAAGGTTTCGGCGGTTGAACGATTGTTTCAAGTTTCGATGAACTTTATCTAACGCCCACACGATGCATCTTTCGGTCATATTTCGCGTTACCGGAATTCTTCTCACACTATTTAGCGTGACGTTTTTACCGCCTGTGCTAGTGGCCCTTGTTTTCAAAGAGGCCATGCTCTCGACCTTTACCGCGGCGTTTCTACTCACCCTCGCCTGCGGGTTGCTGATGTGGTTGCCACTGCGTGGACGGCGAGAACTACGCGGAGGCGATGGTTTTCTGATCACCGCCCTGTTTTACATTGGTTTGGGGCTATTTGGGGCGATACCCTTTATTTTGGCGCCTGAGTTGAACTTGGCGTTCGTCGACGCAGTATTCGAGTCCATGTCTGGCCTCACCACCACGGGTGCGACGGTATTGGTCAACCTCGACGACATGCCGAAGTCGCTGCTGTTCTACCGGCAGCAGCTGCAATGGTTTGGTGGCATGGGAATTATCGTGCTCGCCGTCGCGATCTTCCCAATGTTGGGGATCGGCGGCATGCAACTGTATCGCACGGAGTCCCCTGGGCCGGGTAAGGACAATAAACTGACACCTCGTATTACCGAGACAGCCAAGGCGCTTTGGTACATCTATGTGAGCTTGACCGCCGCTTGCGCCACAGCTTACTGGGTCGCGGGTATGACGGCATTCGACGCGATTTGTCACAGCTTTGCTACCGTGGCCATTGGCGGTTTTTCGACCCACGATGCGAGCATCGGGTTCTTCAACAGCCCCGCCATTGAGGCGGTAGCGTGTGTTTTTATGGTGCTCTCGGGCATCAACTTTGCGCTGCATTTTTTGGTGTGGCGACGGCGCAATATCCTGCTGTATTTCGCAGACTACGAACTACGCACCTACCTCTTGGTACTGATCCTCGTATCTTTTGCGGTGGTGAGCATTTTGCTCGGCGAAGATGGTCAGTTGTCTGCCCTTAGGCAGGGTATTTTTCAAACTATCTCTTATGCCACCACCACAGGCTTTGTGACCGAAGATGTTTCCCAATGGCCATCGTCGGCCTCAACGCTGTTGCTGCTGGCTGCCTTTGCGGGCGGCTGCGCAGGCTCGACGGCTGGGGGCATCAAGCTGGTTCGGGTATTGATGATTTACTTACAGGGNATGCGCGANGTGCGCCGGTTGATTCACCCAAACGGCGTTTTTCCCATTAAGTTAGGTAAAACCCCGGTGTCTGATCGCCTTATTGAATCCGTTTGGAGCTTTTTCAGCGTTTACGNCATGCTGTTCTTTCTCTCCGTCATACTGATCATGCTCTCCAGCGAGCTGGATTTCTTGACCGCTTTCTCTGCGGTNGGGGCAACGCTGAACAATCTCGGCCCCGGGCTCGGTGAGGTTGCCAGCAACTATGCGAGCTTAGACGCCGACGTTAAATGGGTGTTGATGTTCAACATGATGCTCGGACGACTGGAGATCTTTACGCTGCTGGTGTTGCTGACCCCAGCCTATTGGCGGCGGTAGAGGTCTGGCGCATCGTCTGCAATCCGACGGAAGCGTTTATAGGACCACTGATATTGCGCGGGATCGCATTGCACAATGGCTTCTATCGCGGCGTTGAGCGCGGCAGCATATTCAACGTCTTGAGAGCTNCTCAAGGCATCTGNCGGTGCNGTAAAACTGAGGCGGTAACCGATACCGTCNGGCCCAAGCTCGCGCCAAGCCGCGGCCATGACAACCCTAGGATTACCCGCCTGCATAAGCCGTTTACCAAGCAGCATGGTGCGCGCAGGCTGGCCAAAAAAAGGCGCGACTACCCCTTTTTTTGCCACCGGCACTTGGTCCGGTAGCACCACTACCAGATNGCCAGACTGTAGACCTCGCATGAGCCCGCGCAGCCCAGCACCGCTCGTTGGATGCATGGTGGCGCCCTGTCGTTCGCGCATTTTCAACATCGAGTCTTCCAGCGCAGACACGTTCGGCGGAGCATAAAGCGCAGAGATACTGTATTGGTCGCCCAAGTAGATGCTGAGAAACTCCCAACAGCCAAAGTGCGGCATAAACAACAGCACGCCATCACCCTGCTGCCAAGCCTCTTGTAAGAGTTCGGCCCCCTCCACCGCAATGATTTGGTCTAACAATTTCGATATGTTGCGATGCTGCAAATAGGCAAACTCAAAAATCAACAAAGCCGCATGAGCGAGCGAGCGGTGCAAAAGTTGTTTGCGCTCAAGGTCAGTTAATTCTGGAAAGCAATGGCCAAGGTTGATCTCGCTTACACGGGCGACTTCTGTCCGCAAACAGATCAGTACAGTCGCGATCCAACGNGAGAGGGTAATTGCGGCNGTATCCGGGATCCATGCCAACACACGAAAAAGACACGCAATCAGNACCTTCACCGAGCGTTCAAGGCCTCGTTTACTAACGCTTCGCAATGCGCAAAACGCCAGCATGAAGGGTGATGGTCATTGACCATGCCAGCGCTCTGCATGAAGGCGTAACAAATGGTTGGGCCGACAAACCGNAACCCGGCCTTTTTCAGTGCCTTGGACATATTTTGCGATTCTGGCGTCTGCGCCGGCACCTNGGTTGGTTTTGCCAGTGTTGGTGGCGCCGCGAAGGACCAAAGCCAGCCAGAGAAATCATCAACGGTTAATGCCAGTTGGGCATTGCTCACCAGCGCAGCAAGCTTGCCTCGGTGCCGGATCAGCCCAGGATCAGCTAACCAGCCCTCAATGTGTGCTGCCGACGCCTTGGCCAATTTTTGCGGCTTGAACGCCCAAAACTGACGATCCATGTGCGCGCGCTTGTTGAGAACAGTGATCCAAGCTAGACCCGCCTGTTGTCCCTCCAGCATCAGCAGTCGAAACAGAGCGGCCATNTTGGTTAANGGNACACCCCACTCCATATCGTGATACTGACGATACAGATCACTACCATCACACCAAGTACAGCGTTCAAGCGTGGGGCTACCGGTCATGCGACGCGCCTCGAATCAAACGTCGAGATTGACAACCGATAGCGCGTTTTGNTCGATAAATTCTCGCCGAGGCTCCACATGATCGCCCATTAACGTGGTGAACATCTGGTCTGCACCTATCGCATCGTCGATGGACACTCGAAGCATGCGCCGCACTGTTTTGTCCATGGTGGTTTCCCAAAGCTGTGCTGGATTCATCTCGCCGAGTCCCTTGTAGCGCTGCAGGTCAACGCCGCGCCGCGCTTCTTTTTGCAGCCAATCAAAGGCTTCAGCGAAATGCTCGACGTCCAAGCGGCGCTCACCNCGCTGCACATAAGCGCCAGGCTCCAGCAGGTCCTGCACCTGCTCGATCATCGCAGCNATCCCTTTATATTCAGGGCCATTT
Organism: Gammaproteobacteria bacterium; assembly: GCA_002726925.1. Lineage (GTDB taxonomy): Bacteria > Pseudomonadota > Gammaproteobacteria > Pseudomonadales > Azotimanducaceae > UBA4421. The sequence goes on from PBTJ01000065.1 coordinate 11,838, forward strand.
AAAAACGTCAGCGGCAGAGNTATCTCCCGAGCAACTCCTTTGAGCAACAAGGTNATNTTTGGNAGGTAGGTGNTNGTCTCTTCGTCGAGCAAGACCTCTANCTTCGGGTTGGCATCNGGATTCTGTCGCAGCANCTCAACGAGGGATTNTGCCCACTGCTGCATTGCGCTTTCGTNTGCCATGCGCTCCTGAGTGAGTTTGNCGACTTGCACCAGTGCTAAGGTGAGTTCTTGGGGGTATTTTCGCTGAGATTCNGNCAGGATTTGTAAAAGNGACTGATAAGCGACAACTAGCGACTCGAGGGCTGCTCCTTGAATTGGTGGCGCTTCNGGATTAACAAAGAGTTTGGCGTCTTGCAAAGACATGTCNACNAAATANGCGTTNAGCTCGTCATCGTCCTTTACATAACGCTCTTGTCGGTTCTTTTTCACCTTGTAAAGCGGTGGCTGCGCGATGTAGATGTGGCCACGCTCGAATAGCTCTGGCATCTGGCGGAAAAAGAACGTCAACAGCAAAGTTCTAATATGCGAACCATCCACATCTGCATCGGTCATGATGACAATGTTGTGGTAGCGCAGCTTATCNGGGTCGAATTCATCCTTGCCGATGCCGCAGCCCAATGCTGTCACCAAGGTCCCGATCTCCTGGGAAGAAAGCATTTTATCAAAACGCGCTTTTTCTACGTTCAGAATTTTGCCCTTGAGCGGTAGTATCGCCTGTGTGCGCCGATCACGGCCTTGCTTGGCAGAACCACCGGCGGAATCCCCCTCTACCAGAAAAATCTCCGACATTGCAGGATCTTTCTCCTGACAATCTGCCAGTTTTCCGGGCAGACCTGCAATATCTAANGCGCCCTTGCGGCGGGTNATATCGCGGGCTTTACGCGCCGCTTCTCTAGCNCGAGCGGCATCGATCATTTTTCCGACCACGGCCTTCGCGTCTTGCGGATGTTCCGCTAAATATTCCGCAAAAAACTTGCTAAGCTCTTGTTCTACCGCGGTTTTTACTTCACTTGAGACCAACTTATCTTTGGTCTGAGAAGAGAATTTAGGATCTGGCACCTTCACCGAAACTACTGCCGTAATACCTTCTCTCGCATCATCCCCNGTGGTATTCACCTGAGCCTTTTTCAACAGGTTTTCCGTTTCAATGTAGGTATTGAGCGTGCGTGTCAACGCGCCACGAAAACCTGCAAGGTGAGTGCCGCCATCGCCTTGGGGNATATTGTTGGTATAGCAAAACACCTGCTCTTGGAAAGTGTCGTTCCATTGCATAGCGANCTCAACACCAATGCCATCGTCGCGCTCGACGTCGAAGTGGAACACATCATTTAGCTGCTGCTTATTCTGGTTCAAGAACTCGACAAACGCCTGCAAGCCGCCTTCGTAGTAGAAATTATCCTCTTTACCCGTGCGCTCTTCTTTCAACACAATCGACACGCCGGAGTTCAAAAAGGCAAGTTCTCGCAGGCGCTTGGCAAGCAGCTCGTANTGAAATTTGATGTTGTGGAATGTTGCNGGTGACGGCCGAAAATAGCACTCTGTTCCTCGCTCCTGAGTTGCTCCCGTTTCTGCCAGTGGCGCNACAGGGACTCCGTGCTCATAGGTCTGTTGGTACACCTTATTGTCACGCCGAACCGTCAAGCGCAACTCGTCAGATAAAGCATTGACAACGGAGACGCCAACTCCGTGGAGACCACCAGACACTTTATAGCTGTTGTCATCGAATTTGCCCCCGGCATGTAGGGTAGTCATGATGACTTCTGCAGCGCTGACNTTTTCTTCGGGGTGCAAATCGACCGGAATGCCCCGGCCGTTGTCGCGTACGGTGATTGCCTCTTCGGGGTGCATCGTTACGTAAACCGTATCGCAGTGGCCAGCGAGCGCTTCATCGATGGCATTGTCGACAAGCTCTTGCACCATGTGGTGGAGACCNGTGCCATCTTCGGTATCACCAATGTACATGCCNGGGCGCTTGCGAACCGCATCCAAACCTTTCAATACTTTAATGCTATCGGAGTTGTAGCTGTTATCTTCAGGCATTAGGCCCCCGGTCTAGTAAGTTCTTTAGCCATGGTAATTTATCACATAACCGCTATGAATAACGGCTTATACCGCCATGTTCCACGTGGAACACTCGCGCTCGACTCGCCAACGCGTCACCAACCAAATAATGGGGCTCATCCGTCGTGGTAGCGATCACCTGGCAGCCAAGGCGCTCAAGCTCTAAGAAGAAGCGCTCCCGGTGACTACTGTCGAGCTCAGCCCCAAAGTCGTCCANCAAAAGAGCTGGGAGCACCGAAGACTGATGGCTTAGCTCAGCGCAGTAGGCAAGTACAATGGCACTAGCGATGAGCTTGGCCTGCCCACGAGAGACCGTATTTTTTGCNTTCGCGCCATTTACGACGATGTCGACATCATTACGATGCGGGCCGATATGAGTAATGCTATGGCGGCTATCCCTGTCATAGGAATCAGCCAATTGAGCCATTGCAANAGTNGGGTCGTCGGTGGCGCCTATCCCTTGATAGATCAACTGCAGTTTGAGCGACACCNCCAGCGCGTCAAANATTTGTCGTGCGCGCTTATCCAGCGATGAGACGAAGCCGTTGCGCCNATGGTTAATTTGGGCGCCTTGATTGGCGATGTCGTATGCCCAAGGGTCTTCNNGAAAAGCACTACCCCTCCCCTCCCTAAGCCATGCAGAGCGCTGAACGAGAGCCTTCCGATAACGCCGNGAGATGCCAAGATACTGATGTTCCACGTGGAACAATCCCCAGTCTACGAACTCCCGGCGGATCGAAGGCCCGTCTAACACGAGGTCTGCGATGCCAGGAAGCAGTGTCTGCAGTGGTAAGAGTTCAGCGAAGCGCGACTGTTTACTGGCAGGCTCCCCGTCGATTTTGGCCTGAGAAGCGCCGCCCCGAGATTTGCCCCGCGCCAACCGATGCGTCATTTGACCCATGTCGACCTCTGCACGAACGACAAACCCATCATCGTCTTGCTTAATTAGCTGTTTTGAATGTGTGGTTCGGAATGAACGCCCGCGGGCGAGTAGATAAATCGCTTCGAGCATAGCGGTCTTTCCTGCGCCGTTCTCGCCAACCAGCAGGTTGATCCCTGGTGACAAATCAATATCGGCGTGGGATACGTTACGAAAACCCAGAACCTCTAGGTGGGTAAGGTGCAAAGGTNTGCCCGATCAAAGCCTCATAGGCATAACCACNTAGACCGCGTTATTGTCATCNATCGCCTCAAGCAGCGCNGAGCTGTTAGCATCGCTGACGCTCATTTGCACTTGATCACTATCNATCACCGATAACACGTCCAGCAAGTAGCTCACATTGAANCCGATCTCNAACTGATCACCACTAAACTGCACAGGCACTNTTTCTTCGGCCTCTTCTTGTTCNGGGTTATTCGCTTGAATCATCAATGAATCTGGNCTGATGGCCAACCGCACGCCACGGTACTTCTCATTTGATAGTATTGANGCGCGCTGAAANCCCTGCTTTAACGTGTCGCGGTCACCGCTTAATACGCGGGAAGCATCCTTNGGCACCACTTTTTCGTAATCCGGAAACTGCCCATCCACCAGTTTTGTCGTTAACGTAACCCCGCCCTTGGTTACCTTGAGATGGTTGCTGCCCAACTGCAATGATAGGTTTTCATCCTCTTCGTCTAGCAGCCGACCCATTTCCACCACGGCCTTACGCGGCACAATTGCCTGCTTGATGNCGCCGCTCTGTGCATTGGTCTCACAGGTCTGGCTGGCCATAGCTAAACGATGGCCATCGGTAGCCACCGCACGCAACGTGTTATCACCAACCTCTAACAGCATGCCATTGAGAAAAACCCGCACATCCTGCTGCGCCATGGCGAAGCTGACTTGATCAATGAGCTTACCGATTTGGTGTTGGCCGAGGTTGACCACCACATCGGAATCTCCGCTCTCCACTTTTGGGAAGTCTGCCGCGGGCAACGTTGCCAGGGTGAATCGACTGCGGCCGCTGCGAATAGTGGCTCGCTCTCCCTCTACGACCACCGAAACATCAGCACCATCTGGTAGTGCCCTCCATATNTCCGCTAGNTTTCTGGCTGGGATGGTTACTTCTCCTGGCTGCTCTATGGGCACAGCACAGCGAGCTATCATTTCCACTTCGAGGTCCGTTCCAGTAAGCGACAGTCCCTGGGCGTCAGCTTGAATCAGTAGGTTGGCCAAAACNGGGAGNGTCTGACGCCGCTCGACAACACCGGTCACCAATTGCAACGGCTTCAGCAGCGCTTCTCTCGGAATTGTAAATTTCATGATGCGTATCCCTTCATCGGGGTGTGTTTTTGCAGCGCGCGGGCAGCACTTCAGCCATTCAGTAATCGCGACAGATTTCTATAATCTTCTGATATGTCCGCGCTAGATGCTCGCAATTCTGCNACTTTTCGGCATGCATGCAACACTGTTGTATGGTCGCGGCCACCAAAGGCGTCACCAATTTCGGGCAGCGAGTGATTGGTCAGTTCTTTCGCAATCGCCATGGCAAGCTGTCGTGGCCGCGCAATGGTTCGGCTGCGACGCTTCGATAAAAGATCGCTGACCTTAATGTTGTAATACTCGGCCGTGGTTTTTTGTATGTTGTCTATGGAGATCTGACGATCTTGAATCGCAAACAAGTCTCTTAAGGCGCGCCTTACCTGGTCGATAGTAATGCGGCTNCCGGTGAAACGCGCATTGGCAATGACGCGGCGCAATGCCCCCTCCAGTTCTCGCACATTGGAGCGCACCCGCTCTGCAATAAAAAAAGCGACCTCTTGATCCAGTGGCACAGCTTCTGCCTCGGCCTTCTTCATCAAGATTGCCACCCGTGTTTCAAGCTCAGGTGCCTCAACCTCCACCGTTAAACCCCAGACAAACCGTGACTTAAGGCGATCTTCTAGGCCGTCTATCTCGCGCGGGTATTTATCACTGGTAAGAATCATTTGTTGTCCGCGCTCGAGAAGCGAGTTGAACAGATGGAAGAATTCTTCTTGAGATCTGAGCTTCTTAGCAAAAAACTGAATGTCATCGATCAGCAAAGCATCAACTGATCGATAGAACTGCATGAACTGTTGCATGGTGCCAGTCTGCAGGGCCTTTACCATGTCCTGAACAAACCGCTGTGAGTGTAGGTACATCACGCGAGCATTCGGCTTTCTCCGCAAAATTTCATTACCCACCGCCTGCATTAAATGGGTCTTGCCTAAGCCGACACCGCCGTACATCAGCAAAGGGTTATAACTTTGACCTGCGTTGTCAGCGACTTGAGAGGCGGCNGCCTTAGCTAATTCGTTNGATTTGCCCTCGACGAAGGAGGCGAACGTAAAATCNCGGTTTAAATTNTGCGTCGGTCGACTCGCTCCATCTGNACTTAGAGNGCGTTGTGGATCGCTATTACCATANGCAAGGTCTGGCGTCAGTTTTGCGTTAGCACGCAGCGGCTTAACTTCACGCATACCACCGACGCTTAACAGCACTTCGCNGCGCTCGCTTTTACTCTCCAAATATTCGGTGATCCTGGCCAAAAAAGTAGAGCGTACTTTCTCTTCGACATAAATATTCGGCGCAAGTAATGTCAACCCACCCTTACTAAAGTCTGCCTGCAATGGGCGCAGGTACGTTTCAAACTGATCGCCGTTGACTTCGTTCTCCAGCTGACCCAAGCATTCTTGCCAAATCACTTCATTCACTAATTCTTGCCTCATGCCAGCATTTTTGGTGTTACGTATTCATCCGCGTACAAAAACTCGGCTT
>PBTJ01000066.1 GCA_002726925.1 Gammaproteobacteria bacterium
TAAGGCCGTCTAGTGATTGGCCGTGGGCGGCGATCTCCGTGCGCATGGTGTACAGGTCCAAAAGCGCCTGACTGGGGTGTTCGTTAGTTCCATCGCCGCCATTGATGACCGGGACACGGCTGGCCTCAGCAAATTTAGCTACGCTGCCTGGCTCAGGGTGGCGCATAACAATCACATCGCTGTAACCGGAAAGAACCCGCGCGGTGTCATAGAGTGACTCGCCTTTCGCTAGAGAGGATGTTTTGGCTTCGCTGGTCTCCCGGACTTCGCCACCAAGAAGGTTAAATGCAGAGCCAAACGATACGCGCGTGCGGGTGCTGGGCTCGAAAAACATGTTGGAAAGAATGGCGCCCTGCAGCACTTGGGTGATGCGTTGCCGCATGGCGTAAGGCTGCATTTTGTCGGCCACTTCAAAAATGCGATCTGCCGCAGATCGATCAAATTGGTCAACGGAGATGATATGAGACCCGACAAAATTCAAGCGATGGCGTCCTCTCAATTCCTTGAGCGCTGATACTATGGTCCTATGGGTTGCAGCGCCAGTAAAAATAGCCGGAGGGCCTGCAGTCATGTCGTCAAAGTAGTTGACACGTTCACAGTTTGCTCAAGACTTGCTGAGGTTTTTGTAGTCGGCTGAGGTAACATTCGGTTTCCACTATGGGTGTACGTTGATGTCAGACGCGAGTTCTATTGATCTTGATGTAGTAGGTGTTGAAAGCGAGCTTGAGAGCCTCCCAGACATCAAGCTGCCGTTTGCTTTTGCGCGTCGTTTTGGTGTGGTCTTAGTGCCAGATCAGTCGCAACAGGTGCTGGAGGTTTGTGCAAAATCTCAACCCAGTCTGTCGACCTTGGCGGAAATTCGTCGTCATGTCCGGCGCAAGATCAAGCTGCGCGTGGTTGCTTCAGAAGAGTTTGATGAATTACTCAGCGCCGCCTATGCCGCCGATTCCAGCGAAGCCAAACAGATGGTAGAGGACCTAGGCGAGGAGATGGATCTCGCCAGCTTGGCCAGTGCGTTGCCTGAGACTGAAGATCTACTCGAGCAGCAAGACGACGCGCCGATTATCCGCTTGATCAACGCGCTGCTTGCCCAAGCGATTCGTGAAAACGCTTCTGATGTGCACATAGAAACTTTTGAACAGGCGTTGGTGGTCAGATTTCGTGTTGACGGTGTGATGCGTGAGGTCGTGCGACCTCGGCGTGAACTCGCATCGCTCTTGATCTCTCGCATCAAGGTCATGGGACGTCTGGATATCGCTGAAAAACGCGTGCCGCAAGATGGTCGTATTTCCCTGCGTATTGGCGGTCGTGAAGTGGATGTTCGAGTGAGCACCCTGCCGGCGAACTTCGGCGAACGTGTTGTACTGCGACTATTAGACAAACAGGCAGGCAGGTTAAAGCTGGAAAAACTGGGTCTGGCGCCTCACACACTGAATGCTTTGCAGGGCATCGTTCGTAAGCCCCACGGGATCTTTTTGGTCACGGGACCTACGGGCTCTGGCAAAACCACGACGCTTTATGGCTCTCTCGCGGAGCTCAACGGCAGTGCGATCAATGTGCTTACCGTTGAAGATCCTATTGAGTATTCACTGCCAGGCATCGGTCAAACACAGGTCAACAATAAGGCCGATATGACCTTTGCCAGGGGTTTGAGGGCAATTCTGCGTCAAGACCCTGACGTGGTGATGGTCGGTGAAATTCGCGACCTCGAAACGGCAGAGATAGCCGTTCAAGCGAGTCTGACCGGGCACTTGGTGATGTCTACATTGCACACCAATACCGCTGTGGGCGCGGTGACGCGCCTGATTGACATGGGCGTAGAACCCTTCCTTTTAAGCTCCAGCCTCATTGGCGTTTTAGCGCAACGGTTGGTGCGTGTTATATGCCACGAGTGCCGCGAACCTCGACCAGCGAACCCAACGGAACTTGCCTTCTTGCAGGAACGTGCTGCAAACATCTACGAAGCGAAAGGATGCGCGGCATGTTCTCATTCGGGTTTCTCGGGCCGTACTGGCATTTACGAAATGGTAGTCGTGGATGAGACAATGCGTCAGCTTATTCACGACGCGGCGAGCGAGCAAGAACTCGCCCGCTATGCTCGTAGCAAGGCACCGAGCATTGGCGAGGATGGCAAACGGAAAATCCTCGCAGGCCAGACCACTGTCGAAGAAGTTTTGCGAGTCAGCTTGGATGATTAACCGGCGCGCTGCTGGTAGTACCGACTGATGGCAGCCTTTGAGTATCAAGCGCTCGACACGTCGGGACGTAGCCGCAAGGGTGTTGTCGAGGCGGACAGTGCGCGTCATGCGCGAACGCTTCTGCGCGATCAAAACTTGGTACCAACCAAGGTCAGTGTTACCTCCAGCCAAGCAGTGAAGAGTCAGCGAAAGTTCGCTTTCCAAAGACACCTAGGCCATCTTGATCGTGTGCTATTTACTCGCCAACTCGCGACCTTGGTAGGGTCTGGCTTACCCATCGAGTCAGCCCTGGCGGCAGTTGCGGAACAAGCAGACAAGCAGCGGGTTAAGGGCCTGATCATGGCTGTGCGCAGCAAGGTGCTTGAGGGCTACAGTTTGGCCGTAAGCCTTAGTGATCACGAAGGCAGTTTTAATTCGCTCTATCGAGCTACCGTAGCCGCGGGAGAGCAATCAGGTTTTTTGGACAAGGTTCTGGAGAATTTAGCCGATTACGAGGAGCGTCAGTTTTCAGCCACTCGTAATGTCGAGATGGCCATGATCTATCCTGCTGTGCTTCTCCTTATGGCGGTGTTGATCATCTCCGGTCTGATGGTTTACATCGTCCCNGACATGGTTAACGTTATTGTCGATACGGGCCAAAAGTTGCCTTGGTTTACCGTTGCTNTGATCGCGATGACGGACTTTATGGCCAGTTATTGGTGGTTATTGATTGTGGGGATTGCAGGNCTCGTCGCATTTAGCCGCTGGTTGCTGGCGAAACCGACGCTGCGACTGCGTTGGGACCGTTTGAAATTCGAAATNCCCCTGATTCAGCGCATCACGCGTAGCGCTAACGCATCGCGCTATTCCAATACGCTGTCAATTTTGACGCGCTCGGGTGTGCCGCTGGTAGAAGCCATGCACATTGCCAGCGGTGTGGTATCCAACCAGTGGTTACAGCGTGCTTTGCGCGAGGCAACCCAGCGCGTAAGCGAAGGTATCAGTTTGCACATTAGTNTGGCCCGCATCGGGCAGATGCCGCCCATGCTGCTGCATATGGTAGCGGCGGGTGAGCAAAGTGGCACATTAGATGCCATGCTTGGGCGCGTAGCGGATTTTCAGCAAGACGAGGTGGAGCGCGTGGTTTCTACCCTTGTGAAGTTGTTTGAACCCCTGATGCTGTTGCTGATGGGAGGGGTGGTACTGTTTATCGTCATGGCGATTTTGCTGCCCATGCTCAGCATGAATCAGTTGGTATAAATTTGTGGCAGGAATCGAGTGGATAGAAACGTGGGAGAGTTCGATGACTAATGGTCACGTTCAGCAGCGAGGATTTACCTTGATTGAGATATTGGTGGTAATCGTCATCCTCAGTATTTTAGGCGGGTTGGCTGCGCAAACACTCTTGTCGCGGCCTGACGCAGCGCGGGTGCAGGCAGCCCAAACCGATTTGCGCACCTTGTCCGCTGCGCTGGATGTTTATCGCCTAGACAACTATCGCTACCCCTCGTCAGATCAGGGTTTGGAAGCNTTAGTTCAACGCCCGAGCGGCTCACCGGAAGCCAAGAACTGGAATCCCAGTGGCTATCTGAAAAAACTCCCAGCAGACCCTTGGGGCGCTGCCTACCTGTACGAAAATAGGGACGGTCGTGTCGAGATGACGAGTCTGGGTGCTGACGGCGCTGAAGGCGGCGAGGGCAATGCCGCGGATATCAGGCTGTCAGACCTCTAAAGCAACGAGGTCCAACTGACGCTACTCGGCTGAACGCCATGCACAAGACTGATAACAATTCGCATGTTGAGGCTGGCTTTACGCTGATCGAGCTCTTGGTCGTGTTGTTGGTAATGGGTATTTTGATGGGCACTGCGGTCATATCTATCGACGTAGGGGGCGATCAGCGAGCATTTCAAGCCTTCGGTCAGAGACTGATTCAGCGAATTGAGTTAGCTCGAGACCGGGCCATACAAAATAACCAAGAGTGGGGCATGCGCGTAGAAGCAGACGATTACTTTTTCNTGGCCTTTGATGAGGATCAGCGACAATGGTCTGCACAGCAGCAATACCCATTCACTGCAGATAAACCACCACGCCCCGTGGTTTTTCAACTCCAAGTCCACGATCAATTTGGCGTCGACCCCGACGAGGGAATGTTNGCGTCCAGTGNCGAACAAANTGACAGCTCAATGGCCTNCGATTCGTCTAGAACACCCATGAAAAGAACGCCGGACCTGGTTTTTTTCTCCAGCGGAGAAACCATGCCATTTGATCTTGAGGTGGTAATTGAAGATTCGGCGTCTCGTAGTGCCGACGGCTTTCGAATATCCACCGATGGTTTTCANCCTTTGCGCCTTGAGATGATGGGCGCACTTGGTGCGNCAGCACGCTAATGCGCGGCTTTACCTTGCTCGAAATGCTTATTGCCATCGCTATCATTGGCGTCATTGGTGCCGCCGTTTCTACCGCGGTGGGAGGTGTTGCTAACCAGACACTGAGCTTGGAGCAGCGCACGGTGGCGAATTGGATTGCCAATAACCAAATGACGCGCATGCGCATNCTGCAGCGCCGAGAGCAACAACCACTTGGTGAAGGTAAACAACAAACACGCCTTGTGTTTGCCGACCGGGAGTGGGAAGTCGAAACTCAGATAAAAACCACAGATCACCCTTGGATCCGCAGGGTAGAGGTGTCGGTTTATCAGTCCTCTGATGAGGAGGGTCGACAAGGCCCTTATGGTCAATTATCGGGATTTTTTGGCCAGTACTGATGCGCAGAGAACAACTCCCCAACCGCCAGTCGGGATTTACGCTGATGGAAATTTTGGTGGCGCTGTTCATTTTCGCNGTTGTCGGGCTGATCAGCGCGCAATTGCTCGGTCGCACCGTCAATGCCTATGAAGTATTGGATGATCGCGGTCAGCGGTTGGGCCAAATTCACCGGGCCATGCTCGTCGTGGAGCGAGACATGCTGCAATTTCGCAATCGACCTATCCGTATGGCACAGGGTGAACCCTTGCCTGCCTTGATGATTGGTGACGAGGGAGCACTGTCGATGACCCGTGGNGGCTGGAGAAATCCTCTNCAGCGGCCGCGATCTGAGCTGCAGCGAGTTGGCTATCGCATGCAAGACGAGAAACTTGTGCGTGGCTATTGGTCTGTGCTGGATCGACGCGGTGATGAGGAGCCAATATCTCAGACCCTGCTTGAGGGGGTTGAAGAATTGGAATTCTTTGCCATCGATCAGAATGGTGAGGAACATAAGTTTTGGCCGCCCAAAGCGGGGCAGGGAGCCGGGCAGCTACAGATAGCTGGCCTAGTGTTGCGAGTTTCCATGGTGCCTCTAGGCATAGTCGAGCGTGTGTGGGAGGTGCCAAGTGGCTAGATCTGAGGTGCAGCCCACANCGCCAGCATCTCATCAGCGAGGTATTGCCTTGATATCAGTGTTGCTTATCACCGCGATACTGATCGGTCTAACGACGCAGATTCTGTCNAGCCAGCACCTGGTGATTCAGCAGAATCAGAATACCTTNGANCAGTCCCANGCCGTGCAATATGCGCTTGGCGCTGAGGCACTCGCCCGGCAAGCACTCTACGACGATGCGGTCAACTCAGGCCCCGACGTCGATCATCTCGATGAGTTCTGGGCACAGCCTGTTTTACCCTTGGATCTTGATGGCATCGGCGTCATGCAGGCCTATGTGCTGGATTTGAACCGGTGCTTCAACCTGAACTGGCTTGCGGAAGACGAGGACAAAGCGCAATACAAACGGCTGCAGCGCTTGCTAACCCATTTGCAGTTGTCGCCGGAACTCGCCGATCTGATTAAGGATTGGGTGGACAGCGATCAGCAGGTTAGTGCTCTTGGCGCAGAGGATTCTGCTTACCAAATGCAGATGCCCCCGTATTTTGCGGCAAATCAACCCATGCTGGATCTGAGTGAGTTGAATATGCTGNTCGATGTAGATCCCCTTGAGGTGCAGGTTTTGTCTCGCGAAGTCTGTGTATTGCCGGACACCCAGAGTAAAATCAACGTCAACACGGCTGCAGCAGAAACGTTGTATGCGCTAGACGATGCCATTTCGATTCAGGATGCGCAGGCCATAGCGCAGGCNCCACGGAACTACCAAAATGTCGCCGAATTTGTGCAAAACCATCCTGACTTTGCTGCGGTTCAGCAGCGACTCTCAGTGACCAGTGAGTATTTTCTGTTGGTTGCGGAAGCACGACTTAATCGTAGTAGGGTAAACCTCACATCGATGCTGTATCGCGACGCCACCAATGGGAGAATCACACTTCTGCACCGTGATTTTGGCAAGCGCTTTGGTGTTAGAGCAAAACCTGAAACCTCCCAAACAGGCTGAACACATGTTGTTATTGAGTCCTCAACCTACAATGCACGGATCATCACAGGGCGTTGGCCTGCAGTGGAGCTATCTGTCAGCACAAGGGGCGGTAACCTCTGGAGAGGTTGACGCTGAACATCTGCCCGATCTTGTCGAGCGACATCCTAGCTGGTTCGCTACGCCAGATCGCATAGCCGTAGTATTAACCGGTGAGGAAATCGTTCACCTCAACGTCAGCGTGCCGGGTCGNTCGGTCANCAGNATTCGCCAGGCCNTACCCTTTGCGGTGGAGGAGTTCATTACCAGCGATGTCGAAGATGTGCATATCGCATACCANTCCATCCGCCCAAATCAGCNGGTCCATTGCTCGGTCATCAACACAGCAAGGCTAGATTTCTGGCTGAACCTGTTATCGGGTAGTGGGGTGACNCCAGGCGCAGTGGTCTCTCAGGCCCAGTTGATTAGGCCAAACGCAAACGAAGCCGCCTTGCTGTTTGAGGCGGATCAGGTTGTGGTTGTGACCGAGGATCAAGACGCGCTGATTGACCGCGATGCGGTCCCAGACATTCTCGACACCTTGGATGTGGCGTCGCTGACCTGCATCGGTGGGTCGTTGACAGACCTCGAACTTGGTCAACTGTCGACGGCGCCAACACTGAATATTATTGAAACGTCGCCGATGCAGTACCTGCTGGAGCGGTTAAGCCCCACTGGTGGAGGGCTGGTATCTCACCCGAACTTGTTGAATTTACTGCAGGGCAGCTACGCGGTGCGCTATGAGGACTCCAGTCTCGACGCGGCTTGGCGTAGAACACTTGCGGTAGCCGCTGTTTGGTTTCTCGTCCTTGTGGGAGCGATGTCTCTCCAGGGTATATGGCTAGAAACTCAAACAAATCAGATAAATACGAAGAACTTTAAAACTTACAAGGAGCTTTTTCCCAACGATAGCCTACCCGTAACCGCAGCACAGCTACAACGCCGCTTGGTGAGTAAGCTCAATCCATCCTCGGCGACCGGTACCAGTACTTCAATGACCGATCTAATGCTGCGAACCACCAGTGTATTGGGATCAAACAGCGAGCTACAGTCGCTCAGATTTCGGGCAAAGCAAATGGAACTGACGGCAGACGTGCTAATCGATGGGTTTGAAGCGCTAGAGGCTATCAAGGCTCGCAGCCAATCCATGGGGATAGACGTTGAGATCAGTGATGCAACCGCCGAACAGAGTAGGGTGCGAGCACGACTAGTTGGAACCTATCTATGATAAATCTGATAGAGACATTTACTGCTGCCTTACGCAGTACAAGTGCCTATCAATGGTATATCTCTAAGAGCGACAGTGACCGCCGTGTGCTGAAGTTTCTTATGGCAGCCGCTGGATTACTTATCTGCTACATCGGCATTTGGGAACCCCTGAGTCGCTACGCTGCAGCGCAACAGGTTCAGGCGAATCGCGCACAAACCACCGCGGACTGGTTAGTTACGAATCGAGCTGCGTTGGAGGCAACAGCTTCGTCGACGAGTAAAGCAGGAATCGGCAGCAGCAGCGCTGCTCCGACGATCTCACAGATCACCAACAGCGCTGCAACGTTCAATTTAACGTTAAGTAGGCTTCAACCCGAAGCTGATGGCAGTGTCAGCGTGGCTCTTGAGCAACAGACGTTCAACGGGGTCGCGGAATGGCTTGTCGGCATTGAAAACGAGCAGGGTTACACCATTGAACGAGCCAGCATCGATAGAACCAATGCACAGGGCCTTGTGAATGCGCAGCTTCGTATCCGTTAGGCGGTAGCCAAGCACACCCCAGATATCAGCGATGATTGGCACAGCGGAGTAGCTAACAGGATTACGTTTGAGGGTATGAGAAAGACGATGCTGGGTAAGAAGGCAATGCGCCCTGATTGATCCCATCGAAGTAGGAAAAAAGACGCGACAACACTGGGCACGATAGTGGTGTCGGGGTAAAAAAGGTTATTGAGACGTACTGGCGAATTAGTCACTTGCGCCACTTTGACCGGGATTGGTACGGCAGGGTTGTCTTGTGACAGATACTATTTAACATAATATATATTATACGAAATTTTATTGCGGCGAAGGTTCTCGCTTAGCACGCCTTGCTGCTCGTCGTGCTAAGCCTGTCTGTTCGCGCACAGATCCGGCCAAATAATAAATCAAAAGTTAACAGCTGAACTTGCTACGCATCGTTACCAATTTGTCGTGCCAGTTCGCGTTCTTGTCGATAATATGGACGTGAATCTCGCCACGCTGGGGGCTATAATCGAAATGAGGCGGAATGGCGCCGCAACAAATCATAGATTGGTAGTGATATGGCAAACCCCGAATCGGGCTTGGTTGTAACCTTTTGGGGTGTACGCGGCTCTACGCCGGTACCCGGCCCAAATACAGCGCGCTACGGAGGGAATACGCCATGCGTTGAGGTTCGGGCTGGTGATTCAATCTTTTTACTCGATGCAGGCACTGGCGTTCAAGCTTTCGGGCGTGACTTT
>PBTJ01000067.1 GCA_002726925.1 Gammaproteobacteria bacterium
CCATACCATTTTCTTTCCACCACTCATTGAAGCGATTTATCTGCTCTTCATCGCTCATGTATTCAGCCACTGCTTGCCCCCAATCCTTCGCTTGCTTTAATCCTGATCACGTCGTCAAACGCAATAACGCTATTGCTACCGCTCCATTGAGCGGGCGCTATTTTGTCACAGATCCCTGCGACTTATACCCTTCCTATGAGTGCAGGCACGACTTTCTAAGTGCTTTGCCGATCTCTCGCCGCTCACATCGTGTCGCGGAATTCTAGGAATCTGTGGCCTAGAGTTGCTGCAGCCGGGCGATGCCGGCATCGAAAGCCAGCGTCTGCTGTCCCATGCTGGCATCGCGCAAGTGTTTTATCGTCAGCGCCCGCTGATCCAGAGAGTCATCGTCAATCAAGATAGCGGCAACCGCTCCGCAAGCATCGGCTTTTTTCAGCTGCTTTTTCAAATTACCGCCGCCCATATGCTGGCGAACTCGCAGTGTTGGTAGCGCGGCTCGCAGTGCATTGGCTACCACCAGTGCAGCGCCATTACATTCCGGCTGCGTGACGCAGAGATATACATCGGCCGATCTGTCCTCGGACTCTGGCTCGGCATTTGCTACGGCGATTTCATGCAATAGCACCACGCGATCTAGCCCGATGGCAAAGCCAACACCGGGGGTGGCCCGCCCCCCAAGACGCTCCACCAAGCCGTCGTACCGACCCCCAGCACAAACCGCTCCCTGCGACCCAAGATCTTGCGTAACCCATTCAAAGACCGTGTGGGTGTAATAGTCGAGACCTCTCACCAGGTTTGGGTTTTCCCGAAAGGGGATCTGCATCGCTACCAACAGCTGTTTCAGGCCTTCGTAGTGCTCGCGGCTTTGCGCGTCAACGAAATCCGGCAGCTTCGGCGCATCGTTAAGCAGCGCCTGGGTCACTGGGTTTTTGCTGTCCAAGATACGCATGGGATTTGTCGTGAGGCGCCGCCGGCTGTCGTCATCCAACTGTTCCGACTTTGGCGTTAAAAATTCGACCAGTGCTGTGCGATATTGCTGCCGGTCTTCGCTTGAACCCAGCGTGTTAATCTCGAGGTTCACCATGGATTCGACACCCAGTCCCTGCCAGCAGGCCCATGCCATGCCAATCAGCTCTGCATCAATATCAGGACCTGTAAAACCATAGGCCTCTGCGCCGATTTGGTAGAACTGTCGATAGCGGCCCTTTTGTGGCTTTTCGTATCGAAACATCGGGCCGGCGTAATAGACGCGCTGGGTCTGGTTATACAGCAGGCCGTGTTCCTGCAGCATGCGCACGCTACTTGCGGTTCCCTCAGGACGTAAGGACAGCGAGTCGCCATCTCGATCCGCGAGGGTGTACATCTCTTTTTCAACGATATCTGTGGCCTCGCCAACCCCTCGCGCGAAAAGCTCGGTAAATTCCAGTAAGGGCAGACGGATTGCTTCATAGGCATGCTGTTGCAGCACGCGGGTCAGCTTTTGCTCGACCAGATCCCAGCGCCGCGCCTGGTTTGGCAGAATATCGCGCATGCCTCTGACTGCTTTCACCACAGTGATATCGCCCTTGCTGAACTTATGGGTTCTTCGACATCGGACTCTTGCGGCTCTTGCTCCTCGTTCGGCTCTTGTTCCCTTTGNCCTTCTTGCANGTCTTCCGCCGCCTGCTCACNGAGCAGTACACGCGCAACTTCTTGGCGTGTATGGGGCGCAAGATCGATAGGTTCGCCGTTATACGCCAAGNTTGCNCCCGGACTGAAGCCAAGCTTGATCCNGAACGGTGCGGCCCCTACGTAGCGTCGGCTTTGGCCTGATCGACCGAGGTCTGCATAAAGCAGTTCTCCGTCAATGGTGCGAATCTCGAACCAGCAGTCTTCGCTGAACGTTAATTCAATGGTGTGGTCGCCAAACTCGGTCAACCGCGGTAGGGCAAATGCCGTCGCCACTTCGCGTTCTGGCTCAGCCTGCGAAACATCAGCATCGATCTGNGCGACTTCTTCGTCCGGTGCTAAAGAGCTTGATTCGATGGCAGCGANAGCATCGGGAATAATCTCCAGATTCATTTCTTCGGCAACGCTCCCTGCCNCCATGTCTTGCAGACTTTCTTCTGTTGTTTCTTCTGTTGTTTCTGCCGTTGCTTCTTGTGCTCTTTCTTCGGTTGCTTCTTCAGCTATCTCCGCTGCTGCTTCGGGAGTTTCTTCTGCATTTTCTTGTGTCTTTTCTTCTTGCCCAGTCACTTGTAGAGCTACCGGGCCAATGCTTAAGTTATCCTCGCTTGCGGTTTCGCCCCCCAGCGCCTCATCGACAACCGGTTCAGCTAACGAGGCTTCATCAGCGGTAATTTCTGCGACAGTTGAGTCCCGCTCGCCGTTAGGTGCCGTCACCTCATCTGCTCTGGTTTCCTCAGCCACATCGGATTGAGCCCCCATATCAGACGGCTCAACAACACTGCTAACGCTCGCTATTGCTTGCAGGGGGGGTTCTGGCATGGCAGCGTCATCGGTGAAGCCCACGAAGTAAACAAAAATCGCGGACAGCCCCAAGGCGACGAGCGCCCAGCGGCCCATCTTCATGGGCCTCACGTTGACAGCGTCGACCTTGGCGGCGTCTGTCGATGAATTTAGCGGCGCTACCTCATCTTTGGACATGACATGCTGTGCTCGCCAAGCATCGATCAACGGCTGGGATGCAATGCCCAGCAGTTTGGCGTAGGAGCGAATGTAACCGTTGACGTAGACAATATCCGGCAGGCTGTCAGCGTCATCGTTTTCAATCGCTTTTATCGCTCCAACCGAAAGGTTTAGGCTGTCGGCGGCCTGCTCCTGAGTGATGCCCAAGGCCTCTCGACCATCAATAAAGACCTGGCCCGCGCCACCATCCATTTTGCTCGACGTCTGGGTCATCAGTGAACCTGCATGGCCGGTATTTCTTGGTCTAAGCGATCGCGGTACCGCTGCTGTCTTTTCGTCCGGTCATCAACCATACCCACCAGTTGCCCGCAGGCGGCGTCAATGTCGTCACCCCGCGTGGTGCGGATCATGGTGACGAACCCTGCCCGCATAAGCACGGTTTGGAATGCATAAATATCGCTGTCTTCAGGTCGCTCGTATCCTGAGCCGGGAAAAGGATTGAACGGAATAAGATTAATTTTGCAGCGCAGCTTTTGCAGCACTTTTACTAACGCCTTGGCGTGGTGAAGCTGATCGTTCACACCGCGCATCAATGTGTACTCGATGACGAGTTTGCGCGCAGGTCCTAAGTACTCGACGTAGTCGCGGCAGGCGTCCAGCAACGTAGCGATAGGATATTTTTTATTGATCGGCACCAGCGTGCTGCGAAGTTCATCAGTCGGTGCGTGCAGTGAGATGGCAAGGGATACATCCGTATGCTGCTGCAGTTTCTCGATACCGGGTACAACCCCTGCCGTGCTGATAGTGACACGACGTTTCGACAGTCCGAAGGCATGGTCGTCCATCATGATATTGGTCGCAGCGAGTACAGCATCGAAGTTCAGCAGTGGCTCGCCCATACCCATCAGCACGACATTAGTGACGGACTCCGATTTTCCTGCAAGATAGGCATTGGCAATGGCCATCTGGCCAACAATTTCCGCTGCGTTCAGATTGCCATTAAAGCCCTGCTTGCCGGTGGAGCAAAAACTACAGTCGAGCACGCAGCCGACTTGCGAGGAAACACATAACGTGTTCCGTCCTTTGTCCGGTATCAGTACCGTTTCAACAAGATCACCCTGACCTATGCGAATAAGCCATTTCACTGTGCCGTCCTTCGACAGATAACGATCATGGACATGGGGCAACTCCCAACTGCAGTGCTCTTGCAGCCACAGGCGCGTTTTCAGCGGCAGATCCGTCATCGCGGCAAAATCGATCGTGCCTTGGTGATAGGCCCATTTCATGATCTGCCTGCCGCGAAACGCCTGCAAGCCGAGTTCCTGAAACAGCGCCTCCAGCTGACCGCGGTCTAAACCGTATAGATTGCGCTTAGTGGCCAAGGATCTTCTCTTTCGTGCGCTACTTAGCTGCGAGAGATGATTTCGGCATCGGCGAAAAAGAACGCGATCTCACGCGCTGCCGATTCCGGGCTGTCTGATCCGTGTACGGCGTTGGCATCTATGGATTCAGCAAAGTCCGCCCGAATCGTGCCCGGATCAGCTTCCTTGGGGTTGGTCGCACCCATCAGACGACGATTCGTAGCTATTGCGTCTTCGCCTTCCAACACCTGCACCATAACCGGACCAGAGCGCATGTAGGCACACAGGTCTGCGTAAAACGGCTTGCCATCGTGCTCGGCGTAAAATCCACCGGCCTGCTCTTCGCTGAGATGAAGCATTTTCGATGCGACGATCCGTAAGCCACCTTTCTCGAAACGCGAGTAGATCTCGCCGATCAAGTTGCGGGCTACCGCATCTGGCTTAACTATTGAAAAAGTACGCTCCATTCCCATGGCCATCTCCGTATGAGTATCTGATACCGACATGTCGTCCACGCCTTTCACCGCGCGCATTTCGGGCACAACCAAGATGCGGCAGTCGCATTAAACGCCGATGACCATCATAGGTTCGTCTCGACGAGAATCGGCACAGCTAACTGGCGCTCATGCTTTCTTGGAAGACACGCTATGTATCTAATTTTAATAAGAAACT
This sequence comes from Gammaproteobacteria bacterium, assembly GCA_002726925.1. GTDB lineage: Bacteria > Pseudomonadota > Gammaproteobacteria > Pseudomonadales > Azotimanducaceae > UBA4421. Next base: position 4,662 of record PBTJ01000067.1, read on the forward strand.
CGACCTCTAAGAGCGTCGAGGGCGCGTATTATACGCGCGCGGACTATTGACGCAATCGACCCAGCACCGCGGCTAAGTAGGTGGCTGCCTGATCAATGTCAGTGGTCCGTGTGTAGCGCCCGAAACTGAATCGCAACGAGGCATCGGCAAGCGCTCGAGACAGCCCGATTCCGGTCAACACGTGGGATGGTTCAACACTTGCCGAGTTGCAGGCAGAGCCGGTAGAAATCGCCAGCTCATTCAACGCCAGCAGCAGTGTCTCCCCATCAACTCCGCCAAACGCAACGTTGACGATTTGTGGGATACAAACCGAAGGGTCTGAATTCAAATGAACACTGGGCATTTGCTGCAGGTGACTGACAAAGCGATCCCGCAGCGCGCCAATGCGCTGGGTCTGCTCGGCCATCTCATCGTGCATCAGCTGCGCCGCCGCTGCCAATCCCACAATCTGGTGGGTTGGCAGCGTGCCAGAGCGCATTCCCATTTCGTGCCCGCCACCGTGTACTTGGGCGTCCAATTTCAATCCGTCTTGGCGCCGCACGTAAAGCGCACCAATGCCCTTTGGGCCATAAATTTTATGAGCCGAGAGCGACAGCAAATCCACCCCAAGAGCCTGCACATCGACGGGTATTTTGCCAAAACTCTGCGCGGCGTCCGTATGACTGATTACCCCCCTCTCCCGGCACAGCTTGGCGATGCCCGCAATATCGCTGATGCTGCCCAGCTCGTTATTCACCTGCATCACCGTTACCAGCAGGGTGTCATCACGCAGCGCCGCCTGCACTTGAGCCGGCGTTATCGCGCCAGTAGCACTAGCCTGCAGATAGGAAACAGAGAACCCTTGATCCTCCATCCATGCGCAGGTGTCCAAGATCGCCTTGTGCTCTATCGCGCTGGTGACGATATGTTTGCGCCCAGTGCGCAAACCGCGGGACATCAGGCCCTTGATCGCTAAATTGTCGGACTCAGTCGCGCCTGAAGTCCAAATGATTTCCCGCGGATTCGCATTGAGAATCTGTGCCACTGCAGCACGGGCGGATTCAACCGCCTCGTCAGCCTGCCAGCCGTAGACATGCCCGCGGGACGCAGGGTTGGCGAAGTTTCCACCCAGACACAGGTGCTGATGCATCGCATCTGCAACGACCGGGTCGGTTGGCGTTGACGCCGCATAGTCGAGATAAATTGGGCTGCTCATGCGAGGTGGCTCGGTTGCGTTTTTTGATTCGGTTAGAGGCTAGCGAGGCCCCAACGATGAAGGCTTCGTGGCCCAGCGAGAAATGATCAGTTCAACGAAACTTTACCGGACTGTGGGCGTTACGCCCGGTTACCGGCCTTTCGATTCAAGGAGCTCAACCAATAGCTGCGTTAACCAACGCTACGACTGGCGACTGAAGGCCAGTCGCACGACCCCACCAAGACCGGCTCTCATTGGTCCTCGCGACTCACGCGACGCACTGAGGCTAACGTTATCGGCAGGACAAGCCCAAGCCACTAAGCGCTCCCAAGCTTCGAGATCTTTTTGTACCTGCCAGCTAGGCATTTCAGTCAGGCCTAGACCGGTTTCTGCGCTGCGACTGTAGTTGACTGAGTCACGCAGCGTGGCGACCACAGGGATGTCAAAGTTGTTGAGAAAATTTTTGAGCCGCTTGCTACCTCGTGTATTAGGTTTGACTCTATTGGCAACGATGCCGATGCGTTTTGCCTTCGTTCCGCTTCTCTCGCCGAGCAACAAATCGGCAATACAGTGTGTAGCCGCATGAATATCGATATCAGAAGACATCACGGGCATCAATATGGCGTCCGCATTACGCGTTGCTGCTTCGAGGCCGCGGCGATCAAGTCCTGCGGGGCTATCAATGATCAGCGCCGTACAGTCATTAGGTGGAGACAACTGAAAGCTTCGGGTTGCAGCGCCGTTGCTCCGAAACCCTTCGATTCCAGTGATGACCGGCCGGTCTGTAGGACGTTGTCCCAGCCAACGAGTCGATGAGCCTTGAGGATCTAAATCGAGCAATGCTGGCGTACCACCTTCAGCCGCAAGCGTTGCGGCGAGGTTAATGGCAATCGTGGTTTTTCCTGAACCACCCTTGCTGTTGACGATCACGATTTTTTTCATAGTCGCAAGTTCACCTTGGCAGGCTCGAAAATGCAAGTCCTTCGCGTCCATCAACTCAGCAAAAAAAACCGAATAAAATTCACAAGACTGCCCCCGACCCTACTTGCCTTCTATCGCCCGTAGCAAACCGCGCAGGATTTGCACCTCAGTCTCATCCAGTTGCTGTCGCATGAACAGGCGCCTTAACCGAGTCAAGGTGTTACCGGGCTTGTCTGCATCTACGAACCCGGTCTTAACCGCCAATGCTTCGACATGTTCAAGCAGCCCGTCGAGTTGCTGACCTGTCGCAGGATCTTTATCCCAGATTCGACTGCCTCTTCCTGGCAGCGCTGAATCCGCTTGCCTGTTATCGCCAGAAATCTGAATTTCCGCTTTTTCAAGGTACTGAAAAATCTCGTAGCAAATGACTTGCACTGCCATGGCCAAGTTTAGAGATCCATAAACCTTGGAGGAGGGAATTTGCAGATGGGTATGACAGCGCTGCAGTTCTTCGTTGGTTAGGCCGCTGTCTTCGCGACCAAACAGTATCGCGATTTCCGCGTCCGGTGCTTGCTCGGCCAGCACCGGACCCAGATCTCTAGCGAGCACGGCAGGCCAAGGTATCGCCCGCGCTCGGGTACTTGTGCCCACTACGTAATGGCAGCCGGCAACAGCGGTCGAAACGTCTGGTACTAATTGAGCGCTATCGAGTACATCCATCGCCCCGGCGGCACGCCAATCGGCTTGCGGATCAGGAAAACGTGCTGGATTCACCAACACCAATCGCTGCAATCCCATGGTCTTCATTGCCCGAGCCGCACCACCGATGTTGCCTGGGTGACTTGGCTCGACCAGCACGATGCGCAGGCGTTGAAAAAGACTGTTCAATTCACTCACTTCCTCACGGTATTTATCGACAGATTGCGGTTTGTTTAGTCTTGCGCGCCCTCGGAGTTCGCTCACCGCTTGGCTTGACGCGCAAGTGCCTTTAGCATGCGTTGCCTTTTCGACAGGACACACCCCTATGCAACCCATGGCCAACATCGCGCTACGCGCGGCACGTAAAGCCGCCGACTATTTGGCCAGAAGCATGGATCGCCCGGATCAATTCCAGATCCAAGAAAAACGCCACAACGACTTTGTTTCGAATATCGACCGCAGGGCGGAAGAGATTATCATCGAACAAATCCGCGAAACCTACCCAACCCACCGAATTTTAGCGGAGGAATCCGGCGAGCAGAGCGGCGACTCGGAATTTACCTGGGTTATCGACCCCCTCGACGGCACGCTAAATTTTTTGCAGGGCATCCCCCACTTTGCCGTATCCATTGGCGTCATGAAGGGCTTGCATCACGAGCATGGGGTGATTGTCGATCCGGTGCGCGGCGAGGAATTTGTCGCCAGCCGCGGCAGCGGCGCGCAGCTCAACGGCAAGCGTATTCGCGTCACTACCCGCGCCAAACTAGAGGATTGCGTGCTCGGCACGGGTATACCGCCGGGCAGCATGTCGCGTATTGAGGACTATTCGAGATCGCTGCAAACCCTCACCGGCACCTGCCGCGGGATCCGCCGGGCGGGTAGCGCCGCATTAGACCTTGCCTATGTGGCCGCCGGGCGCATGGACGGCTTTTGGGAGATGGGATTAAGTAAATGGGATACCGCTGCCGGCATAGTGCTGGTTCGTGAAGCCGGAGGGTTTATCAGCGATTTATCTGGCGGCGAGAAATTCTGGGAGACCGGCGACATCGTTGCCGCCAATCCAAAGTGCTTTAAGAGCTTTATTCAGGCACTCAAAGCCTAGCCCGCTAACTAGGGGAAACTTCCATCCTCATTCCCATCCTGCTCAGGCTCAGGCACGAGCAGGTCCTCACGCGATATGTTCATCGTCAACAGCACATTGGCCGCGACGTAGATCGACGAGTAGGTACCGATCACCACACCAATGGATAACGCTGTCGCAAACCCACGTATTACTTCGCCGCCGGCAAACAGCAGAGCCAGCAACACGAACAATGTGGTCAGTGATGTGACCAAGGTGCGTCCCAAGGTCTGATTTAGGGCTTCGTTGATGATATCGACCGGGGCGCCGCGGCGAGCACGACGGAAGTTTTCGCGTATTCTGTCGCTGACTACGATGGTATCGTTAAGCGAGTAGCCAATGACAGCGAGCAGCGCTGCCAGCACGGTAAGGTCGAAAGTCCATCCAAAGATGGAGAAGCACCCCAGCACGATGATGACATCGTGAGCCAGCGCCACTACGGCACCAACGGAAAACTGCTTCGTGAATCGGAACAAGATGTAAAGCATGACCACCAGCAACGCGGTAAGCAGCGCAAGGCCACCATCTTCGGCGAGTTCATCTCCTACCGCCGGGCCAACGTAGTTGGACTGCTGCAGAACGATGCCTGGATACTGGGAATCCAGGGCTGCGAATATCTCATCGCCCAGCCCGACCTGACCGGCGATTCCAAGCTCTTCTTGCGGCGGTACGCGAATCAGCAGATCTTCATCGGAACCAAACGTTTGTACGGTGCCGTTGCTAAAACCAGCGTTCACGAGGTAGCCACGCACCGTTTGAGGGTCTACCTTCTCGGCCAGCTTTACCTCTACCAGTGAACCACCGGTAAAATCCAAACCGAGATTCAGGCCCTGCACGGCCAGTGAACCCAGCGCGGCGGCAAGCACAACGGCGGATAGCACCATGGCTATCAGGCGTTTGCCCATGAAATCGATTTGAAAAGTCCTTGCTTGGGAATCACTCATATCTTGATTGACTCCAACTTGCGGCCGCCGTAGATCAAATTTATCAGCGCCCGGGTGACCATGATGGCAGTAAACATTGAGGTCACGATGCCTACGGCTAAAGTGACAGCAAAGCCGCGCACCGGCCCGCTGCCAATTGAAAGTAGGATGATGGCGACAAAAAAGGTCGTGACGTTAGCATCGGTAATGGTCAGCAATGCCCTATCAAAACCGGCCTGTATCGCCATCTGCGGGGGATGATTTTTCAGCTCTTCACGAATGCGAGAAAAGATCAGCACATTGGCATCAACCGCCATACCCACGGTCAGAACAATACCGGCGATGCCCGGCAACGTCAGCGTGGCTCCCAGTATCGACATGATCGCGACCAATAGTGTTAGGTTCGCCGTCAGCGCGACGTTAGCCGCTAAACCAAAACCTCGGTAATAAAAAATCATAAAGGCCAGCACAAGGGCGAAACCAATTGCCACGGACTGCCAGCCACGCCGAATGTTCTCGTCACCAAGCTGGGCACCCACGGTGCGCTCCTCGACAATGTACATGGGCGCAGCCAGTGCGCCCGCGCGCAACAGCAAGGCCAAGTCTTGAGCCTCGCGCAAGCCCAAACCAGTGATGCGAAAACTGAAGCCAAGGGCAGCTTGAATCGTCGCCACGCTGATCAGGCGTCGTTCCTCAACGGTGTAGTACTCTTCTAGGGTTTCACCGTCGCGCACTACCTGACGCACTCTGGGCTTCTGCTCGATAAAAAGAATCGCCATGGACCGGCCAATATTGTCTTTTGTCGAGGCATGCATTTTGCGGCCGCCTTCGTTATCCAGCTCAATACTCACCTGGGGTTGGCTGGTATCAGGATCATAAGACTGCTGCGCGTCTTGCACGTTGTTACCGGTCACAATGTTGCGACGCATGATGTCCTGCACGCGCCCTTCGTATTCGTAGGTTTCTATCTGCGACTTACGCGCTCGCGGCAGTGCCTCGAGACGGAACTCTAAGTTGGCAAACTTGTTAAGAATCTCCTTGGCGCGGGCACTGTCCTGAATACCGGGTAGATCGACGACAATTCTGGAACGTCCTAGGCGCTGGACTTGGGGCTCAGAAACCCCGAGCTCGTTAACGCGATTGCGCAAGCTGGTGAGGTTCTGACTGATGGCTCGGTCTTCTAAAGCCCGTATTTTGTCTTCGGTGAGCGTGAACCTGAGAATGAAATCTCCAGCAACCTCTCGTTCCTGCACGATAAAGTCTTGGTAGTCCACCAAAGCGGCCTTGGCTTCCTCGCGGGTTTCATCGTCGCGAAAGCCAATGCTGATGGTTCGACCATCGATCCAGTTGCGGTTCGGGAGGAAACGAATTCGCCCATCAATCAGAGTGTCGCGCATGCCTTCCGCGCTGTTATCCACCACCCCAGCGATGTAATCCTCCATGTTCACCTGCAACAGGAAGTGGGCGCCACCGAACAAATCAAGACCCAACGACATGGGTTTGCCGCCAAGATCTTGCAGCCACTGTGGAGTGGTGGGTGCTTGGGCTAGCGCAACCACATAGTCGACGGAACCCACATTCACGGTTTCAGCGATGAGTTCGCGGGCACTAAGCTGCTCACCCTCCTGGGCTAAACGCACAATCAGCGAACTGCCATCGTCTTCCAAGCCGATAACGTCGATACCAGCTTGTGCCAGCGCTGAAGTGATCTGCGCTTGATCAGCCGCGCCCACGGGGCTGTCGCCGTCGAGAGCGCGTACCTGAACCGCGGCGTCAGGCTGGAACACATTGGGCGCGGCATAAATCAGACCGAGTGCACAGACGAACGCGATTAGCGTGTACTTCCACGCTGGGAAGACGTTCATGGGTCCACGTCGAGAGGGAGCGCCAAGCAAAGTCGAGCCGGGCTCACCGGTGCCTTGCGAATTGGTCTCATCGTTTCTCATGGAGTCCTCTATTTGCTGGTGCTGTCATCAAAACAGCCAAATGCTTGGTGCTTTACAGGTGCGGTGACGCAAAGTGTCGAGTGCGTTCGTTGGCTATTTGCCAACCGTCCGCAACATTACCGGCCATCCTCAGTCCAGCGACTTAATGGTGCCCTTTGGCAGCGTGGCGCCCACCGAGGACTTTTGAACTCGCATTTCAAGTCCATCAGCAATTTGTACTTTGACGAACTCGTCTTCAACCTTGGTGATCTGCCCTACGATGCCGCCCGCTGTCACGACCTCGTCACCCTTGCTAAGTCCGCTCACCAATGCGTCGTGTTCTTTACGGCGCTTGTTTTGTGGACGAATCAACAGGAAGTAAAAAATAACGACGAAGCCGCCGAGCATGATGAGGTTGATCAGGCCGGTATCAGGACCCGCACCTGCTGCATCTGCGGCTTGAGCGGTGGTTTCAAACAAGTTCATGGTCACAATTCCATTGGTTTTGTAGGGATGTCGCGAGGTTGCGAAATGTACCGGTTTCAATAGACCCACGCAATTGAGCCATCAGATGATGGTAGAAGTGCAGGTTATGGCGGGTCATCAGCATGGCACCGAGCATTTCACCGCAGCGATCTAAGTGATGTAAATACGCTC
>PBTJ01000068.1 GCA_002726925.1 Gammaproteobacteria bacterium
GCCGGTTTATTGCGACGAAACTATATCGTTATTTTGTGCGAGACGATGCGCTACTGTCTGCGGAAGTGCAGCTCGGTGAACGGCTGCGTGCTCACAATTACGATATTGGCGCCTATCTACAGGAACTATTTGTTAGCCATGATTTTTATGCCAGTGCGGGAGAGCACATCAAGAGTCCCGTGGAACTGGTGATTTCGACCTACAAGAAGATGGGCTTAATACAAGTACCCGGGGTACCGGATTTTAACGTGGTGACTGGTGCGCTTGGTCAGCGACTGCTGCATCCCCCGACGGTTGCAGGTTGGTCGCAAGGACGCAGTTGGGTGACGCCGTCGCTACTTTTTGAGCGGGGAAACTTTGTACTAGATGTCGTGTCGCCGGATCTGAACTTTGTGCCACCGGATCGGTTCCCAACCCTTACCCCCGAGGTCGCTAGAGTGCAAAAGCGCCTTCGCGGCGGTCTGGCTGTGTCACAAGCCACAAAGCCCACAGGGATGATGGGCGGCGATATGGCCCAATCCAACGCGCTGGCTGATCGTGATGAAGCCTTCAACACTCGCCTCGGCAGCATGCGCGGCTGGCAGATGGCCATTGAACGTGTGCGCCCAATTCCGCGAGACTTTGCACGCATGACGCTAGCAAAAGAGGTACAGGCACAGTCGCTGGCAACGCCCCTAGACGTCGTATTGTACTTGGAGCGTCGCTTTTTTGAGGTGCGATTGCAGCCCGCTGATCGAGAGGAGATGGCGGCGTTTCTCGCTGCCGCCTTGGGGACCACAGATATCATAGCCGCCATTAGCTACGCTGAAGAGCCACTGAGACGACTGCTTCATGCGATGTTGAGTCGACCGGAATATCAGTTGGGTTAGGGGATTTTCGGGGATATCGAATTGAATAGACGCGATGCAATAAGGGGATTTGCAAATCTCACCATGTTGGGTTCCACCGCGATGGCATTGCTTGGCCCTCGTGCCTGGGCGACGTCGGCACTGGGTAGCGAAAAACCGCCGATTTTGGTGGTTTTGGAACTCTCTGGGGGCAATGACGGTTTAAATACTGTCGTGCCTTATGCCGATGATAACTATTATCGTTTGCGGCCAACTCTGGGAATTCGGCCACAAAAGTTACTGGCGCTGGATGAGCACTTTGGTTTTAACCCCGGATTGCAGGGTATTCAGAAGCTATGGCAGGACAATAATCTGGCCTTGGTGCACGGCTGTGGATATGACGACCCAACGTTTTCGCACTTTAACGCGATGGCCTACTGGCATACCGGTGCTCCTCATCAAGGTAATGAATATGGCTGGCTCGGCAGGGTGGCTGATCAGATGGTTGGCCAGCGTCGAGAGGACATGCTGATTAACATCGGTAGCTCGCAATCTCTTGCGGTGAAAAGTGCAGTGCATACTCCGTTAGTTTTCGATGACCCCACGCGATTCCAGCGCAAGGGACCTGTGTCAGTATTTACGCCGCCCGCAGCACCAACCCTCGTTACAAGTAATCGCGATTTTCTACTTAGTGTTGATGCCAGTGCCAAGGCCTCTTCTGCAAGAATTCGCGACGCATGGTCTAACTATCAGGCCCGGGCTGATTATGGCGTGGCCCCCATGGATCTACCCAAGGTTGCCGCATGCATCAATGCTGGTTTGCCCACCCAACTCTACCATGTGGCGGTGCGTAACAACGCCTTTGACACTCATGTACAACAAGCCGCACTGCATCGACGCTTACTCAGCTACGTTTCCGACGCGGTTGACGCTTTTGTACAAGATCTCAAAGCCATGGGTGAGGATCAGCGAGTCGTGATAATGCTGCACTCAGAATTTGGTCGTCGGCCGAAGGAGAACGCGAATCTGGGCACAGACCATGGCAGTGCTAACTTGATGTTTGTGGCAGGGACGCCGATACAGGGTGGCCACTATGGTAAGACGCCGTCCCTTGAGGGTTTGGGCGAGGGCGATAACCTTAGCCATACGACTGACTTTCGTCGGGTCTATGGCACCTTGGTACGCGACTGGTTAGGCGTGCCAGCTGAGACCGTTTTAGGCGGCGATCACCGCAGTCTGGGATTTATCGCTTAACGTCCAGAACTTAATGTTCAGCAGAGCAGACTGANCTAGGGCCGCTCGCGCTGGGCTTCGGNGAATACTCCCGCCCTGTCGTGTTGTGAGTNTCGTTAGCACAGCCGAAGTAATCGGGCTTTTTGTCGATGAATATCTGATGATCTGGGTAAAAGGTTGGCCGCAGACGAATGCCCCAAACTGGCAAGATAATTTTGCCGTCGNGTTTTAGCCAATAGAACAAAGGCAGACACNAACANCCAGANCTNGTGATTCGCAGGNGAAACTCACGACACCGCACCGACATTGTCCGTTTGCTTGGTTGTNGTCGATATTTGCGCCGTCGACTTNGTAGGCGTTGAGTACTTATTTGTACGCGTGGATNCGTNTCGTCTTTGCNGGNAAAAANCNCNATAGCGAAATTAGGCCGACAATCGAGCGCCNNGGGCGGTTGTGTNGNAAAGATNTTAGACAGATCACATCGCCTTGGGTGGTTTATGATGTTGGACATGGTCGAATCCGCTAGGAAGCCCTANAGCTTCGGCNCGCAGAGCCAATTTGGCGTTACATTTGTTTAGTAAGGGGGATAGCGGTATGGCGCAACACGATACTCGCATGGCAGGGCGGGTTGCCTTGGTAACAGGCGGTGCGTCGGGCATTGGCGCAGCCTGCGCGAAACGCCTCGCGCAGGCTGGCGCTTCAGTGCNTGTCACCGATGTAGATCAAAACTTGGGTGAGCAGGTTGTGGCAGAGATTCTTGATGCGGGCGGCAAGGCCCGGTTTGCACAGCATGACGTCACCGATGAAGCTCAGTGGGAGAGTGCGGTTTCCCAATGCCNAGACACTTTTGGTGGCATGAACGTGTTGGTCAACAACGCAGGCATCGCGATCATGTGCAGTGTATTCGAGATGACTTTAGAGGACTGGCAGCGACAGCAGGCGATTAACCTCGATGGTGTTTTTCTTGGTATTAAGCACTGCGTGCCGATGATGAAAGATATGTCTGACGGCGGCTCGGTCATCAATATTTCTTCGGTGGCGGGGCTCAAAGGAGCGCCAGGATTATCGGCCTACAATGCCACCAAGGGGGGCGTGCGTTTGCTGACGAAAGGTGTGGCTTTGGAGTGCGCGAGGAACCAATGGCCTGTGCGCGTTAATTCCGTGCATCCAGGTGTTATTGCCACGCCAATCTGGGACAAGATTGACCCGACCATGATGGAAGACGGCGCCAATAACCTCGATCCTGATGAGATGTCAAAATCGGTGGTACCCATCGGGGTTGCCGGTCAGCCGCTCGATATAGCAAACGGTGTGCTGTTTTTAGCCAGTGACGAATCGCGCCATATGACCGGTTCTGAGTTGGTTATCGACGGAGGTCTCTGCGCTTAGCGCTGCGACCGATTCCATTGGCGAGGCGACCANGAAGCGCTTCGCNAATGGATGTTCGCAATCGCATAGCAACGATTCAGTCCGCTAGCGTGCGCTTGCGCAGGCGCTGCATACCAAGTAACCAGCGATCAATATTGTCGCCCTTACGACGCACATATTCTTCGACCTCCGGGTGCGGTAGGACGTGAAAGCGCTCTTCGCGCATGGCTTCGACAACCGTATCCGCCAGTGCTGATGGTTCAATGATGCCATCGGTTTGGCCGTCACCTAGGCTGCGCGGCGCCATCGCCGTATTCACACCTTGTGGGCATAGTACAGATACTCCGATGCCCTCATCGCCATGGGTAATTGCAAGAAATTCCGCTAGCTTCACCGCAGCGGCCTTGGTGACAGTGTAGGGCCCAGAACCCAGCGCTGCGAGCAATCCAGCGGCTGAGGCGGTGTTCATTAGGTAACCACTACCGCGCTTGAGCATGCCCGGTAGTACGGCTCTGGCCGCGTACAGATGGGCCATAACATGCAGTTCCCACTGTTGCTGCCAAACCGCGTTTTCAGCCTCGGTGAGCAGCCCACTTCCCCCAGCCCCAGCGTTGGAGCAAAAGACATCGATCGCCCCGTGCTTGGCTTCGGTGGCCTCAACAAGTGCGACAATTTGCGCTTCGTCAGTGACATCACAAGCCATACCATCACAGCCGATCTCCGCTGCGGCTTGTTTGACGGCTTCCTCGTTCAGGTCTGCCAACATGATGGCCTTGGCGCCCTCCTGCAAAAACGCTATCGCCATCGCCTTACCGATCCCGCCNCTGCCGCCAGTAATCACAACAACTTTGTCTCGTAACTCCATAATTCTCCCTCGTNGGTGGCAAAAAAAACTGAGCGAAGAGTGTACGCTAGGCAGCACAGGCCAGCACACCATGTCTNTANCAATGAAGAATCAGAGGCGGACGATATGCAAGACACAGAANACAGCNCGGTATACGCAAATCAGGTTTCCGCACAAATTGATGCGGCGGTGGGGAATGTTTCGGGCATTTTGCTTGAGGTTTCCCACGCCATACACGACAAACCTGAACTCGCCTTCGAGGAACATTTTGCTTGCGAGGTGCTCGCTCAGACTTTGCGCGATCACGATCTCGAGGTTGAAACCGGCGTTTATTCGCTTGAGACCGCCTTTGCGACGACAATTAACTCTGAGCGAGCCGGCCCTACCGTAGCCGTGCTTGCTGAATACGATGCCCTGCCGCAAATCGGGCATGCCTGCGGCCACAATATTATTGCGACGTCGGCGCTCGGAGCGACTCTTGCGCTTAACGCGGTTGCGGCATCTTTGCCAGGGCGCGTGAAACTGCTGGGCACGCCAGCGGAGGAGCGGGGCGGTGGTAAGGAACTGATGGCGCGGGCGGGCGCATTTGAAGGCATCGACGCGGCTCTCATGATTCATCCTGCGGGGGTTAATCTGGCGACTATGCCATCAATCTGTGTGGCCGAGGTCGAAGTGATCTACCACGGTAAGTCATCTCATGCGTCAGCGATGCCGCACAAGGGTATCAACGCGTTGGATGGTTTGCTCCTCGCCTATCAAGCGATCTCGAATTTGCGTCAGCATATTCGTTCAACAGAGCGCATACACGGTATTGTGAAAGAAGGAGGTGCGGCGCCCAATATCGTGCCAGATCGAACCGTTGGCCAATTTTATGTGCGTGCTGCGAACGAACAAGAACTCGCGGCGCTAAAACCTCGGGTGCAAGCCTGCTTCGCTGCTGGCGCCACGGGTAGTGGGTGTACGGTGGAGGTGAATTGGGCTGGCGTGGATTATTTGGACATCAATACCAATTGGCCTCTGGCTGAGCGATTTCGCTATCATGCCGAACAGCTTGGCCGAGAGTTTATTGACGATGATCAGGCGCTTAAATTTGGTGCTGGTAGTACCGATATGGGCAATGTCAGCTACCGCCTACCATCAATCCATCCCATGCTGGCGGTCGCGCCGCCCAATGTTGTGATTCATCATCCGGAGTTTGCACAGTGGGCGCGCTCTGAAAAAGGTGATGCAGCGGTGATTGACGGCGCTAAGGCATTAGCACTTACCGCAGCCGAGTATTTGTTATCGCCGCAGCTTCAGCGTCAAAGTGCGCAGGCCTTTGAGTTGTCACAGGGTTTGTCCTGANCTCTGCACAACGACGAATCTCTAGTCGATCCGTAGTCCAATCGCCTACACGCNANTTGCCGCTGGCGGGGCACTCCGCCTAGCGTATTAGTACAGTCGTAGCTNCGAGCGGTAAGCCATCAGCGGCAACGCCCACGGCTGGGGTTAAGCGCTACGTGCGCTGTTTGGCTGCTCGGACTTCATGTGGCTGTGGTGGCAGNACGTCNACTATGACTTCCAGCGATTTCCACTCTGCCGGCTCGGTTTGATGTCCATCGCTTGGAACATGTTTGGATTGGCCTAACTTTGCCATGGGGTGGATGTAGCGAGGGCAATTGATCCATGTATTCGTAATGGAGACTTCGACCGCTAGCGCTACATCTGGCCATTGATTGAGTACCTGTGGATCGCGGACCAGCCGGGCCATGCCTTGAACGCGAATGCGGTTTGGCTCCACCATGTTGATGAACAGCAGACCGACCTTTCCGGTGTCGTCTATGTTGCCCATCGATAGCCACATGCCATTTCCGTCGAAGCACGGGAAGCGCAACGTGGTTGGGTCAACGACTTGTATNAAGCCTTCATTGCCGCCTTTATACGACACCGTGGGAAAACCGTCTTTGTCGACAGTGGTCAAGAAAAANTGATCCTGTGCCTGAATAAAGGCTTGGGCATCTGCATCTAGTGCCGGTTGCACAATGAGTTCTTCTAGTCGATCAGCTAAAGCAGTCGACTCAAATTCTTGCTGCAGTGCGCGGTGACCTGATTGGTAAAAGTCGCTCACATAAACTCCTTGGGTACTCNTAAGTGCGCTGACGCTGTCAGGCTAGCTGGTGCCCGATAGCTTAAAGCCCGCATAGCCCGCTGCCACAACCTCGTTGCATTTTTCGACATAGGGAGGCACGCCCAAGTAGGGCATAAACACCCGAGACTTACCCTCGACATTGGCACCCAGGTACCAAGAGTTGCACCCCGGATAGACCGATGTATCGGCTACTTCATTGACATGCTCGATCCAAGCTTCTTCCGCATCGCGGTCAGGGTCGATGGAGCGATGTTGGTGGCGATCCATGAATTCGATGCAGCTTGCAATCCACTCAACATGTTGTTCGATNGAGGGCAGCATATTAGACAATACGGACGGGCTCCCTGGACCCGTCACCAAAAACAGATTTGGNAAGCCCGCAGTGGCGAGCCCNAGATAAGCCTTGGGCCCAGTCGCCCACTTGTCCTGAAGGCTGAGCCCGTTTTTCCCGCGAATGTCGATATTCATCACCGCACCGGTCATCGCATCAAACCCTGTCGCGAGCACGATGGCGTCTACCTCGCATCGGATAGTTCCGGTCAGGATGGCGTTACCTTCAATACGGGTTATCGGCGTTTCGTTNAGGTCGACTAAGGAGACATGCGCTTGGTTGTATATTTCGTAGTAGTGGGTGTCCACACACAGTCTCTTGCAACCGATGGGTGTGCTGGGGACCAGTTTTTCNGTTAAGGAAGGATCATCGACTCGCGCAGCAATTTTGCTCTTAAAGAATTCTCTGGCCGTATCGTTGGCATGCATATCGAATACAAGGTCGTTGTAGGCTGCGAGGAAGGCGAGCCCTCCCTTTGCCCAGCGTTCNTCATAGGCCTGTTGGCGTTCGTCATCTGAGACGTCAAANGCAGACTGATCATTGTCGTTAAAGTCAGCGCCAAAACCTCGGGCCCAGTTTTCCTGCCGATACTCGGCATACCGAGACTTCAGCTGAGCGACGTAATCTGGGTCCAGCGGTTCGTTATAGGCTGGGATCGAGTAATTCGGCGTACGCTGAAATACCGTCAATGACTGCGCCTGTTCGGCGATGATGGGAGTGCTTTGAATCGCCGAAGAGCCAGTGCCAATAACGCCAACGCGCATATTGGTGAAGTCGACGCCATCATGGGGCCAGTTGGCGGTNTGGTAGACCGGCACAGATGCCTGATTCAGACCATCAATATTGGGATAGTTAGGCTTCGATAGACAGCCGGTGGCCATGACAACAAATCGAGCTTGAATCTCCTCGCCGCTGTCNAGTTGCACCTGCCAGNGCTCTTCCTCGCTCAAATAGTGCGTCGCTAACACTCGCGNGTTGAAGGTCATGCCATCTCGCAGGCCGAACCGCTCAACCACATGCTCGGCATACGTGAGGATTTCGCCTTGGGTGGCGTATTTTTCGCTCCATTCCCATTCTTGCTGCAGATCCTCGGAAAACTGATACGAGTACTGCATGCTAGGAATGTCACAGCGCGCACCGGGATAGCGGTTCCAATACCACGTGCCGCCTNCNCCTGAGCCGGCCTCAATNACTCGCGCCTCCAGACCCTGTTGGCGCAGTTTGTGAAGCATGTAGATGCCGGCAAAGCCCGCTCCCACGATGACTGCATCGATGGTTTTGTCGCTGTTATCTGCGTTCTGCATTATTTTCCCCTCAAAATTAGCCGCTACCTCGGCGGCGAAGNACCTAGCGACTATGAGAAAGTGGGGCAACAATTGCAANGCATGTCGAAGCGCTGATTCTTGCTATGTCNGNGGGTTAACTTATAGTTTNGCAGTGCTGAGATTTTCTNGTAGCACAACGAATCAAGGGGAGTAGGGGAATTGCACAAGATAAGTGCGCAGCAAGCGGCCGGCTTCAAAACACCAAGCAGGCGTTGTATCCATCCGAAGACCAGCGATACCTGGGAGTCCATCGCACAGCGTGAGATGCCAGATTCACCNCGCGAGGACGCCATAGCCCAGCTGCAGAGCTGGAATNTGCATGTGTTCGCGCGGCGCGTCATTGATGACAGTACCGGCGAGATGGGCAATCCCATTTTACCCAGTGACTTGCTGTTTTTAGAGCCACCTTTGGTGAGAGAAGCCTAGTGGCGGCAGTTATTTCCAGAGTGCGAATCGCTGCGGCCCATGAAGGCGTGGCTGAGCTTGTGGTATCCCTGGAGTTTGCTAACGGCGGCCAGTCGGAAGTGCCGCTCGACCACGACGCCGGAGAGCGGCTTTTACGCAGCTGCGGGGTTGACGAAATTGATGGTCTTGTTGGTCAAAGNTGGGAGCATGTCCGTNATGCGCTCTGNGGTGCGTACAACAATTTGAATTAGAAAGTGTTCAGGCTTTTGTCCCAATNTGGGNTAACAGTTGAGCGCGGTAAAAACTGGGAGGCAGNNTGCTCGATTTAGTGATCAAGAATGGCAAGGTAGTCGACGGCAGCGGTTTGCCAGCCTACATCGCCGACGTTGGTATCAAAGATGACGTTATCGTGAAAGTCGGACGTGTTACCGAAGATGCCAGTCAGGTTATTGATGCTTCGGATCAGGTAGTGGCTCCGGGTTTCATTGACCCCCATACGCACTTCGACGCGCAATTACTTTGGGATGGTGCGGCAAAGCCTGCTATTGAGCATGGGGTAACGACTATCGTTCCCGGCAACTGCTCACTGTCACTTGCGCCACTTAAGGCCGAGCACCGCATGAAGTTGGTGGGCATGTTCAATCAAATCGAAGAGATGCCGCACAAAGCCTTTGCTGAGGGCGTGGAGTGGAATTGGCAAACGTTTGAAGAATTTGTTGAACGCATCGGTCGTGGGCTGGACATCAACGTTGCCCCCTTGGTCGGACATAGTGTCTTACGCCTCTGGGTGATGGGCGATGAGTCTATGAAGCGAACTGCATCGCATAGCGAGACTCAGTCCATGTGTGANTTGCTGGACGAATGCCTGGAGGCTGGCGCGATTGGACTGTCGACTAGCTTTGTTGATATGGACGAGCGACTGCAGCCGGTGCCCAGTCGCTATGCCGATACGCAAGAGCTGGATGCGCTTTGTGCTGTACTGTCTCAGCACAACAAAATTTTGCAGGTCGTGCACGAATTCTACGATACCGATCTTACCCTCGCCCGAGTCGACCAGCTGGCTGAAATTAGTCTGCAACACGGCATAAACACCACATTGTCGCCGCTGTTTGTGGACCGCAATAACGCGGGTGGCGCGCAACAAATTGTCGCTCGCGTAGCCGAGCAGACTGCGCGCGGCGCACGGGTATGGCCGCAGGTGCAGACACGCCCGATAGACATTTCATTTAACTTTTCTGTTCCCAGCCTTTTGTTCATTCGCTTGCCTAAATGGTATGCCCTAATGAGATTTAATGAGCCCGAGCAAATCATGGCAAGTCTCACTGANTCGAGNGTTCGNGACGCATTGGTCGCTGAAGCCCAAGGCATGATGCCACTATGGAATAGGTTGGTATTACGTCAGGTAGTCAGTGANGCTAACCAATGCTTGGTAGGCAAGACACTGCAAGAAATAGCCGAATTGCGTGGTTCAGATGCACTCAATGTCATGATCGACNTATCCCTCGAAGAATCTCTGGACGCGCACTTTCTATCTGGTGATATGGGCCACAACGAAGATGACTTGGTGGCACCGCTGCTAAANCACCCCAATGTGATGGTCGGCGCAAGCGACGGCGGCGCNCACATTTTGTCCTTTGCGACCTATGGCGACACAGGCTATTTGCTTGGCCACTTCGTTCGCGATACCGCACATCTTGGGCTTGAGGCAGCGGTGAAAAANATCACTGCTGATCCTGCGAGTCTATGGGGCTTGGGTAATCGAGGCATGCTCCGAGANGGTTTCATCGCCGANATTACGGTCTTTGATGAAGCTGTTGTTGATCGTGGAGTTGAGTACTTTGTGCAAGATGTCCCTGGCGATGGATACCGTTACGTTCGCGACGCTCACGGTATTCACTCTGTCGTAATTGGTGGGGCACTAGCCTATGACAAGGTTAACGGTTACCNCGAAGCGCACCGCGGTCAAATCATCGGCTAATGTTTCNAGAAGCTNGAGGTTTACGTACTCAANTTTGTGTCGGCGGCGCCTGATCGAGTGCCGCGAGTTTNTTGATGCGGATCATTGATTGAATTTCCTCAACATAGGCGTGTCCTCGTTCGGAATAGCGCAGCAGGTGTTCAGCCATGGCGTGGCCGCTGATCGACTCACCGCTTTCGCGAAGGCCAGCTCGGGCGGCGCGCAAGCCGGCATAAGCAGGGTGGCTGTTGATATTGCGCATATAAGAAGCCACCGCCGCGGCGACATTGGTAAAGCTAGCTACCTCATGTACTTGGCCCTCACTTCGACGTGCAGGCACAATGCCGCAGCCAGCCTGATAGCACCACTGGCCAAATAAATTGTTGCCTTCAAGGGCGAAGCGCGAGGTCCCCCAGGCGGATTCCATAGCCGCTTGAGACAGCGCGAGCGAGGCAGGGACAATGTCGACGCGTAGTAAAAGTTCTTTTAACTGCGCTTCTGCGGCAATGCCTGTGTCCACTTTGTAATATTTTGCAAGGCCCTCAACCAGGCGTTGATCGGCATATCCCCGCTGGTCGTTGGGGGTGGCGGCCATGGCCAGCAGGCGACGCCGCTCTTGCAGGAGTCTCTGATTGTTGGCGCGTACCATAGGTTGCAGATAGCCAAAAAACGCCTGCTTTTTTTGCCGTACGTCATTGTATTGCGCAAAGTCCGGCAGTGGATTGGTATCAATACCCAGCGCGCCTTGCAGCTGCGCTATCTCTGGCACATCCCGGGTCAGGGGGCTCAACAAAAGAGCCGTTAAGGCGATGAGCGCTGCGGTGAAGATTCCCCATGAGGTTTTCATGGATAGGTCACCGTCTTCATTTTGGATTGCTCCATCGTGACTGCCTTTACGTTAGGCGTGTGCTTAGCCAAATGATCGGCAAAGAAGGTGAGGATGCTGCCATTCAATCGTCCACGCAGCTCTGCGCTGGGTAAACTGCCAGCAAAACCGATACGCCGAGCGAAGTTCGAAAGATGGGGTGCATCGGCAAAATCCATATGCTTTGTGCCCGGCCAAATCTCTTTCTTTGCCTGACCAGCGCTATTAGCAATGAAGCGGTCGAGTTTTTCGTAGTTGAGAGGCTCGGCCCAGCGTTCTTGGCCCAAATACAGTACGGGTTTATCTGTTCCCGCATCGATGGCTGCTTCCGGTACGGGCACCATCCAGCCATCCAGCGCAATGGCTGCGCGAATTCGCGGATCCTGTGATAGCGCCATAAGGCTTGTCGCGCCTCCAAAGGAATGTCCGAAAACGCCAATGCGATCTGGGTCGATACGCTGCCATAACGACATTGTTGATGTTGCAACATTGTCTTGCGCTTCTGTACTTCGGCTTTTAATGACGTCGAGGATGAAACGAATATCCCCGGTGCGAGCCTGTAGTTGGGGACCGCGCGCGGCCCAAAATTCGGCTTCGTTGGATATGTCGCTGCCGCTGGAGCGATAATCGGCTGTGCTGCCGTCATCAAAGATGGTCAGATACGCATCGAAGGCGTGGTCAGCCCCGATGACAACATACCCCCGGCTGGCGAGCTCTTCCGCTTGAATCGAATTTTGACTTTTCATACCCCCGAGCCCGTGGGAAAAAACGATTAATGGCAGCGTATTGGTACCTGGATGTATTGGCTGATTGAGTAGGCTGTGGGTTTTTACGTCGCGAATGTGCTCTACCAAGAACCGAGGTAGTCCCATGGTTTTCGCAAATGCGCTTAACCTTTTGTCGGGTTGATCAATGTAAGGGTAGGCGTTGGATTTATCGATTGTTTGGGCTCTTCCTTTGCCTTGGCTGTCGCTTTGGTCTGGGTCTTCAGCTGGATACCAGTATTGAACGACAATGCGCCTGCTATCGTTGGGATTAACGGTAAAGGTTTCTGGACGTGAGGTGTCTGTCCAAGTCTCGATACCCATGCCGACGGCGAATGGACCGCCGGGTGCGGGTAGGCCATTGAACGGGAGTGTGGTGCGAACAATCGTCGAGCAACCAAAGCCGCTCAACAGTGCCAGAGCCAGAAAGATAACCCGCATGTAAGATTCCGCAGTGCTAACAATGCACTTATGTTGGTCTGAAGCAGGTGAGCTTGCCGTGAAAGCGTTCTGTGCCGTGACGTCAGAAGTTCACCGCTAGACCTCTTAAATTTGCTGGTGTGAACGCAGACTATGGCTGGGCGTAAATTAGCGGCGTCGTTTTCTCAAGCGGCACCATAATGTGTGCGTAATCGGATCCCTCCCACATAATATAGGGCCCACCTGCATAGGGATCTCTGGGCAAATCACCGAACAACCCTTGCGGTACTAGCAGCATCAAGTGCGGCCCTTCTTGCACCCAAGTATTTTTGCTCTCGTCGGTGTTGAATGGTTCATCGTTATCAACCGGAATATCGCCGACCAGCATGTAGGAAAAGCCAATTGACTTGGCATTATTTTGATAGGGTTTTTTGTTCATCATGGCGTCAAGCCAATCGAGCCAGACGGCGTCGACGCACATTGGGTTTTCGTAGTTGGGTGGCGTGCCGACCATGCAGGTCCAGCCATTGTCGCCCTCTTGCAGCACGGTATTGTCTGCATCGAGTATGCGAGCCTCATCACTGACGTTGGCTGGTGCCGAAGCCTTGGCTAGATCGATTTTCTGCGCCGTAGAGAGTGAGCCCATCATTGGGGCCGCATCACTTTTACTATCTTCGTGGTGACCGGCGCTTGCCGCGCTGCTTAATATTACGGCTGCGATCATTAGGACGCTTTGACACTGCTTCATGTATTACTCTTGTTGGTAGTTGTTACTGGAATCTTAGATCTATCGATTCAGTTGCTCGGGTACTGTGGAGTATTGGTAGTAGCCGTCAACAGGAATCATTAAGTGGGCATAGGGTGAGCCTGCGAACATTAAGTAGGGCGCGCCGGTGCGGAAGTCCGTGGTGTGGCCGGCTATGGTTTGCGGATCTTTCGGCATTAACATCAAATGTGGTCCTGATTCAATCCAGTGGCCGTCGGTTGAGTCTGCCTGATGCATCACCATAGGCGTCGTGTTGTCCTCACCAAGGTCGCCGTGGAGCATCCACATAAAGCCATCGTGATTCAGCCGCGGAATGCTCTCTGTTAGGTAGGCTTGCATCCACTTCAAGGATTCCACATCGGCACAAACTGGCATGGCTTGATGTGCGTCATCCCATCCTGTTTGTGGCATCGGGCGCGCATTGCCTGGCATGCACGTCCAGCCATTGGTGCCTTGGCGCAGCACATCGTTGTTCTGGTCAAGAACCGTTGCGCTGTCGCCGATGAAGGAGGGCGCGGCGGTTGAATATGCCCAGATTTGCCATTTTTTTGATTGATGTGAGGTGTCGGGTTCAGTTGCCGCTGCGAACAACGGTGCGGTCCACAGTGAGGCCAGAAAAAATGCGCGGTAAAGGTACATTAGCCCTCCAAAGTGCTGGTTTAACGAAGCGACGACAGCGAGGATAGCAAGACGTTACAGGCCCGCAAGCAATATCCTCCTTTGGTTGATATTTCCTTTCTCGCACACGTATTCAATAAAGGAAAGTGCATGAATCAACACGTCGATTTTGAGCGACTCAGCGAGGTCTGCGGATGGCTGAACACGTTGCCTGTGTATATGTTCAGTGGGGAACTGACTGCCGCACTCGTGCTGTTTGCCTATCAGCACTCTGACCTCGGTGCAGTAGACCATGCTGCCCGGATCGTCCTTAACTATCAGGCGTCCTTGGAAGCCCCTTTGCCTCATGAACAGTTTGTCTCGATGGTTGAGCAGGTAATGGCAAACAAGCCGCCTGTCGCACTGGTTGAGTTTTTGACGCGTGACGCGACTCACTGACTCTATGCAACATCGAAATGCGAGAGCGCGAGCGGCTATCAGATCGGTTCGTGTCGTACGGAAAAGGCAGAAGCTTGCAAGCATGGGGAGTACTTAGCGACTAGTGTATTGCCCTTTGGTTTTAGCCTATAGGTGCTGGCGACGGAACCAACATTATTTCCATCGGCATCGAGGAATTTGAAACGCAGATTACCCACACGCTTGAATTTCGAGTGGCTTGCCAAGCGAAATGCAAAACCGCCGGTGGCGTGGCATGCATAACTCTCCACGGCAATTAATGGTTTGTCGGTGATGACGATGGACTTATCAGCAAGCGGGAATGGACCCTGCCAAGCCTTAGCCTCAGAGCTAGTTAAGAAAGCTGCTGAGCATAGGAATATAAGGAAGGATTTGTTCGTTAGGGGACGCCAACGCAAACTAGGGAGTCTTTTGTTCGAAGCCATATCGCACTGAGCCTT
>PBTJ01000069.1 GCA_002726925.1 Gammaproteobacteria bacterium
GATTGAGCGTGGTGGCTTGGCTGCGGTTGGTGGGCAGGCCGTAGTAGCGAGATGACAGCTCACCGACATATCCATCGGCGCTCGCGCTGCGCAGTGCTTTGAGTGGAAAGTAGCTGCCGATGTCATCGGCGGTGGTGTAGTCACGGTCGTAGCTGACGTGGGAAATGCCAAGGAAGTCATCTCGCGTGGCATTACCGGCATAGACTTTATAGAACTTGGCGGCGGCATTGTACGGTGCTCCCGGGCCTTGATCCCCGGCGCCGGACTTCAAGGGCGCAGCTGTGGTCACAAGCCCGATGCGGCTCTGGGTGACCGGCTTTTTCAGGGTTTGGAAGGGCACATCTTGGTGATGCGCCCATTGGTAGGGGTTGTTGTAGCCCAGCGCTAAATAGTAGTCGCGCATGCGCTGCATGTAGTCGACTGGCGCTATGGTCTCGGTTTGATTCATCTACAGAACGTCCGCGAGGGCTTATACCGGCGCCAGTCTCGGCAGCCTAGGCTCTCGGGCTGCGGGTAGGTTGTCATCGAGATCGGTAACCAGATCTGCCTTTAGCGCCTGACAGGCGGGGTCATCCCAGCGGTTTACCAGCGAGCCGGGGTCTTCGGCGAGGTTATACAACTCGCCTTCTGTGCCTTCGTACAGCGAGCTTTTGCCGTAGCGGGTGCAAACCCATTGATCGCGGTAGATGCTTTGCAGATTGAGGCTTACCGGACCGTGCTCACTTTCCCACTCCGTGAGCACTCGTTCGCGCTGTTGCGTTTGCGCCTGTGGTTCAGAAGCGGGTAGGGGCGCACCTTCGACCCACTCCGGCTCTGGGATGCCCGCGATTTGGCAAAACGTTTGCGCCAGATCCACATGGCCGACCGGTGCACTGACCTCCGCCGCTGCAATGTTGGCATGGGGCGCGGGTCGCCAGATTAGTGGCAGGCGCATCAACGAATCCACATGGTATGCGCCTTTGAACAGCAGGCCGTAGTCGCCCTGTAATTCACCGTGGTCGGTGGTGAAGACGATATCGGTTTGGGCATCCCAGCCGCGCGTGTGCAAATAGTCGAATACCCGTCCACAGGCCTCGTCGATAAGTTCGTTTTCGATATGCGTATAGGCGTTGATCTCGCGGATTTGATCGGCGGTCATATCGCAGGGCTTGAAGCCCCGTGGTGATTCCAAGTTGGCCCATAGGCTGCCATCAAAGTAGCCGAGCCAATGCTTGGGTTTGTCTTTGAGCATGTCGGCGGCTTTCTCGGCGCTGCCAGGGTATAGCTCTGGTAGCGGCACATCGCGCCAATGTAAACGCTGCTTTTCTGACGCGGGCGGATCCCAAGGGTGGTGAGGATCGGGAAAGCTCATCCACACGAACCAATCTTCATCGTCAGACAGTGTGTCCAGCCAAGCCATGGTGCGCTGGGCGACCCAGTCGGTGTGATATAGCTCCTTAGGAATGTCCGTTGGCCATACTTGTACCGCGCCGGTATCGCCGTTGGCGGCCATATTTTGCTGACCTTTGTCGGTGACGGCTCGGTAGCGGCGCGCGTCGATGTCTGGATGATGCTCCCCCAGCCACAAATCGTAGTGGGAATGCTGCATGCCAAAGTGGTTAGCCAACTCCATATGCTCAAAGCCGCGGTGTGGGCCGGTTTCGCCCATGGCCGCCATACGGTTTTCGTAAAAATCCTCCCCGGAACCTAGCCAAGGCTCGAAATGCGCCTTGCCGAGAATCGCGGTGCGATAGTCATGCTGCTGTAGCCAATGGGCAATGGTCGGAGTTGCTTCGGGCAAGCTGACGCCGTTCATCCACACGCCGTGGCTGGCCACGTGTTGGCCGGTCATGATGGTGGCCCGCGCAGGCATACAGATCACGTTTTGGTTATGGGCGCGGCGATAGTTAATGCCGTTGGCCGCCAGCGCATCAATGGCTGGTGTGCGCGCAACGTTGCCGCCATTGCAGCCTAGTGCGTCGTAGCGCATCTGATCCGTGGTGATGAAGAGTATTTTTCTGCCCATCTAACTTCCTTGCGCGTTTTTGTTGTTGAGGGGGACGCTACGCGTTTGGATCCTTGCCCAAGGTTTTGGCATCCGCCTCGTAATTGGCGTAGCTGTCTTTGAGCGTTGCTGAATTCAAAATAACCTCTGCGCAGAGTGTGTCGGTTTCTGCGTCAATCACCCGAGTCATGATCCAGTTCGATTCTGTGCGCCGACTTTCGCTCAGCGCAATAATCTCGCGCTCCAGCTTGTAGGAGTGGTCGACAAATAGCGGTCCGTCGATCATTTTGATTTCTTGCCCAGCAAACAGACCAATGGCCGGGCCCTTGGTGCGAAAACCCGTATGCCCGCTGGTGTACTGGGTGAGCACGCTGATCATCTCAAGTGGAATGACCGCTCGCCCCCAAGGGTTATCGTCGCTATAGTAAGGGTGGTTTTCGGTGATCTTTTGCAGTTTCTGCGCGAGGCTGAAGGGGTACATGGCGCCCATGTTTTGATCCATGGCCATGCGCGCGGATTCGGGGTTAGCTGCGCCAAGCTGTCCGACGCTGAGTTCACTGAGTATCACNAGTTGTTCTGCNNGGCGCAGTTTCGCGCGCCGCATGTCTAACTCGNTTTCACCGTAATCTGGCCCAAGTGAGGCCGTACCGGTTAAGACCGGCGTGCCATCGCGTTTTTCGGCGTTGATGCGAGCAACGCCTCCCGTCTCGACCTGCTCCACCATCACGCGCACTTCTTCGCCCTCTACCACCATGGTTTGGTAATGGGCGCTGATGCAGCCGCGCTCAAACCATGCATCGCCAAAGACGTCGTGCAGCATCGGCACGAACTGGCTGAAATGGGTGGGGCCTTCGATGGGGGCGCCTGCAAAGCCGAGATCCTCAGCCATTTTGTCGTCGTGAATCGACAGATGTCCGTCGTATTCCTGATCACCCAACATTTGTCGCGGTGCGCGGAATTCGCCGATCAGTGTGTTCGATGCGCTCATTTCTTTTCTCCCCATTTTCTCTTTCTGACGGAAAAAGTAGCAGAACACTGCAGCAAAGTCTGGTCGATTCGCCTATCTGCTGGCATTGGCACATCACAGGCTGCTGTGTTGATATACATGACCTGTTAGGAGAGGAGGTTCACCATGGTCTATGCCCACCGCGCTGATATTTACGATGCGGATACTCACATGATGGAGTCACCTACTTGGCTGGCGGAGTTCGCCGACGCCAAGTTGCGCCCGCATTTAACGCCCTTCGGGCAAAGCAATCCCGCAGCGTTAGCGGAAGCTGAGCAGGCGCTAGCAGGTTTTGCCAAGCGCCAGCACAATCCGGATTTGGCCGCAGAGATCGAAGCATCCTTTATGGCTATGCAGTACAAAGGCTTCGAGGGCCTGGGCGCTTGGGATCGCGACGAGCGGGTTCGGGTCAATGATTTGTTGGGTTTCAGCGCCCATATTGTGTTCCCCACGGCGGCCTTTGATCAGGTGCAGGGTGCGCAAGACCCAGAAGTTTTTGGCGGTTCGGTGCAGGCACTGAATCGCGGGCTCGCCAGCTTTTGCGCAACCGATGCCCGCATGCACCCCGCTGCCTATATTCCGTTTCGACACGGGCCGGAGTTAGCCATGAGCTACCTAGATTCGGCCATTGCGCAGGACTTTACCGTGGTCATGATCGACACCATCGCGCCTCATGGGGCCAAGGCGTTCACTCATCCTGACTTCGATCCGATTTGGGCAAGAATTCAGGATGCGGATATGGCGATTACCATACATGTCGGCACCGATGGCGGCTGGGATCCGGTGCCGCTGTCGTTTTATAACAACGGCGGCAGTGTGCCCGAGCATGCCGCGGGCGATGCACCGCGCGATGCTATCGCCTACATGGGCATTCAATACAATGCCGAGTTGTTTCTCGCAGCCATGATTTTCGACGGCGTTTTTCACCGATTTCCCGGGCTGCGGGTTGCCGTGGTGGAGTTGGGGGCCTCGTGGATTATGTCGTGGATGAAGCATTTGGATCAGGCTTACCGAGCTTTTCGCCGCCTGCAGGATCTGTCGCAAGTGAAAATGCAGCCATCTGAATATGTGCAAAAGCATATTAAGGTGACACCATTTGCCGGCGAGGACATTGGCTGGTTGCTCAGCACCCAAGCCCAAGATCTGTTGCTGTTCGCCTCGGACTATCCGCACCATGAAGGCACGGACGATCCAATTGCGCGGTTTGAAAAAACCATGGAGGGGGTGGGCGAGATTGCCAAGCAAAAATTCTATACGGATAACTTTCGGGCGCTGTTGGGTAGTCGTCTGACGACTTGATCGTCAGTATTTTTGACCCCAAAGACGCAGGTGCCCAGAACAAATACAACAAACGCGGAAAGCAAAAAGGAGAGAATCAAGGTGCAGGACATTTACATTGTGGAAGCGGCGCGCAGCCCCATTGGTAAACGCGGTAAGGGTTTGGCTGGTTTAATGCCCGCAGATTTGCTGGGCAAGGTGCAGCGCGGCGCGCTGGAGCGTGCGGGTATTGATCCTGCCAACGTTGGACAGGTCATTGGCGGCTGTGTGTCTCAAGTCAACCAACAGTCTTTTAACATCGCGCGTATTGCGTGGTTGTCTCAGGGCTTCCCAGAAGAAGTGGCCGCCACCACGGTGGATTCCCAGTGTGGTTCCAGCCAGCAGGCGACTTCCATGGGCGCCGCGATGATTGGCTCAGGTATGGAAGATATCGTGATGGCTTGCGGTGTCGAGATGATGTCGGTCATTCCGCTTGGCTCCAACAGGGCGGGTGGCGTACCGCTGGGCGAAAGCTACATGCAGCACTATCAGCCTACCAGCCAGTTTCAGGGTGCGGCGATGATCGCCGAGGAGTATCAGATTACTCGGCAGGACACCGATGCCTTTGGTATGTCTAGCCAAGAAAAGGCCATTGCTGCTTGGGAAGAGGGCCGTTTCGATCGTGAGATTGTGCCAGTAGAAGCCCCGGTGCTCGACAAAGAAGGCAATCCCACAGGCGATATGCATACGGTGACCAAGGATGAGGGTCTGCGGGCTACGGATATGGCTTCGCTTGGCGCGCTGCAGGCCGTGCCCGGTCAGGAAATTCACACAGCAGGTTCTAGCTCTCAGGTGTCCGACGGCGCCGCCGTGGTCATTCTCGCGAGTGCGGCTGGCGTTGAGAAATATGGCCTTAAGCCTCGGGCGAAAATTCGTGCGACGACCTTGGTCGGCTGCGACCCGGTCACCATGCTGAAAGGACCGATTCCAGCAACAAAAAAGGTACTGGATCAGACCGGCCTAAGCATCGACGACATCGACACCTTTGAAGTCAATGAAGCGTTTGCCTCCGTCGTGCTGGCCTGGCAAAAGGCCGTCGGGGCTGATGCGGCCAAGGTAAATCCCAACGGCGGGGCCATTGCGCTGGGGCACCCAACCGGCTCTACTGGGGCTCGCCTAATTACCACTGCCTTGCACGAACTGGAACGCACCAACGGTCGCTATGGCTTGATCGCCATGTGCTGTGGTGGCGGGCTGGGTACCGGTACGGTCATCGAACGCCTGTAAAACGCCCGTTACGTTGTTGGCGTTCTAGGGCGGTGAATTAAATGGCGCAGATGATCCTCAGCTGCGCCTTTTTTATGGGCCTGGTTGCCTTAATTTCTTATCGTAAAACGCGCGGTGAGGTCGCCACCAGGGACGGCTACTTCCTCGCCGGACGGGGTCTGACGGCGGTATTCATTGCCGGTTCTATGTTGCTGACGAACCTGTCTGCGGAGCAGCTGATTGGTCTGAACGGCTCAGCCTATGGCTTCAATCTCAGCAGCATGGGCTGGGAGGTTACCGCCGCGGTAGCCACGGTCTGTATGGCCTTTGTGTTTTTGCCGCGCTATCTGGCTGGTGCGTTTTCGACATTGCCCGAGTTTCTCAATGACCGTTTTGATGGCAGCGTGCGGGCGCTCTCGGCGGTGCTGTTCATGGTGGGCTATGGCCTGATCACCATTCCTTCGGTTCTGTATGCTGGTTCCATCGCTGTACTGCAATTATTCGATGTGCCCGGGTTGCTTGGGCTGTCCTACGCTCAGTCGTTGGTGGTGACCATCGTCGGTATTGGCGCCATCGGAGCGGTTTACGCGGTCTTTGGCGGGCTGAGGGCCGTGGCTGTATCAGATACCCTGAACGGTATTGGCTTGCTGATCGTCGGCTTGGCGGTGCCCGTTTTGGGCTTGATGGCGCTCGGTGATGGCAGTTTGGGGGCAGGCCTACACACCATTGCCAATACCGAAACCCAGAAACTCAACGCTATTGGCGGCCCCACAGATCCCACCCCGTTTGCGACGCTGTTTACCGGCATGGTATTCGCCAATTTGTTTTATTGGTGCACTAATCAATACGTAATTCAGCGCACGCTGGCGGCGAAAAGTCTGGCAGAGGGTCAGAAAGGCGTGCTGTTTTCAGGCTTTTTCAAGGTGCTGGTGCCGTTCTTCATGATGCTACCCGGGGTCATCGCCTTTCACCTGTATGGCGGGCCCGATGCCCCGGGTGGCCTAGCGTCCATTGATTTGGCCTACCCGCGGCTGATTGCCGATGTGTTGCCCAGCTACGCCATGGGCTTTTTTCTTGCCGCGCTGCTCGGTGCGGTCTTTTCGTCTTTTAACTCACTGCTCAACAGCGCAGCGACACTCTTCTGCTTGGATGTGTATCTGCCGTACTGGCAGCGCCGAGGTAAAGCCGCGCTGGACGACTCTGCACTGTTACGTGTGGCGCGTCGGGTTAGCGTGGCGATTGCGTTATTTTCCTTTGTGGTCGCGCCGCTGCTGCAATTTGCGCCAGACGGTCTGTGGCAGGTGATTCGCGTCTTTACCGGGTTCTACAACATTCCGATTATCGCCATTGTCATTGTCGGACTATTCAGCCTGCGCGTGCCTGCCTTGGGGCCTAAGTTGGTGATCGGCTTTCATTTGATCGCCTACGGCTTGCTGCAGTTTGTGTTTAAAGACGCCGTTAATGTGCACTTTCTGCATCTCTACGCCATCCTATTCGTGATTGAGGTGGGCATACTTTTGGCCACAGGGTATTTCTCGCCGAGGGCCGAAGCGTGGCGTTATTCCACGACCCATTTGGTGCCCATGGAGCCGTGGCGCTTTCGTATTCCCTGCGCAGCTACGCTTTTGTCTTGTGTGGTCGCGCTATACTTACTCTTTTCACCCATCGGCTTGGTTGGTGGATTGAGCAACAGTTTCTGGCCGTTGATTATGCTGCTGACTGTGGGGAATGGTGCGCTGTGGGTATGGCACGTGCTGGGCGGGCAGGCTCGTTTTGTGATGCGAAATACCGAGTGAACAGGCGGTGGACGACACTAGCAAGAGATGAGCAATAACAGATGAGCAAAATGCGATTGCGCGGTTTTGAAAATGCATCGGGTCAGCGCCACGTGTCTGAGGATGATCGTTATCTCTATCGGCGCGAAGAACCCCGGTTCCGTTTGGTTATTATCGGTACCGGCACCATGGGTCAGGAGCATATGCGTGTGGCAGCCTTGCTAGGACGTGCCCGCATACATGGCATTTACGACACCCAGAGCTTGAGCATGGACACCGCCGAGGCGAACTTCCTTTCTCTGCAATCGCAGCCATTGGTGCGTTACAACGATTTGTCTTCGGCGTGTAATGATCCGGCGGCGGATGCTCTACTGATTTGCACGCCAAACCACACCCACTTTGATGTGCTACGCACCGCGATGCAGTCGAACAAACCCATTTTTCTTGAAAAGCCCATGGCAACCGAGTTGCAGGATGCAGCCGAAATCGTGCGCGCCAATGAGGCCTATGAGTCTTTCATCCAGATTGGCCTGCAATATCGGTATAAGCCGCAGTATCTCGAGGCGTTTCGCGAAGCGCTAGACAACCGTGCGCTAGGGCAGATCAAAACCGTGAGCGTGAGCGAGTATCGGCCGCCGTTTCTCGATAAGGTGGATCAGTGGAACAAATTTGCGCGCTTGAGTGGTGGCACCTTGGTGGAAAAGTGCTGTCACTATTTTGACCTGATCAATTTGCTCGCCGAGGCCCGGCCCCAGCGCGTTTACGCGAGCGGAGGTCAGGCTGTGAACTTTGTCGATTTTGAGCGCAACGGCGTGAAGTCGGATATCGACGACCATGCCTTCGTCGCCATTGATTACGCCAATGGTGTGCGGGCGAGCTTTACCCTCAATATGTTTTGTCCGGACTTCGCCGAGGAGCTTATCGTCGTCGGCGACGCTGGCCGCCTGAAAGCTGAGGAGTACCATGACATTCATCGCAGCGGGTCGGGAAACGCTAGCCTGACCATCAAACTGGGCGAAAACGGCTTGTCGAAAACATCCGATCTGACCTATCCCCGAGCGATTGAGCAAAGCGGTCATCACGGTTCCACGTACTTTGAGCATATCGCGTTGATGGATCGGCTAGAGGGCAAGGAGGTGGACAGCGCAACGCCACGGCAGGGTATGTGGGCCATGGTGGTGGCCAGCGCCGCCCAGCAATCCCTCGCTTTAGGCAGGCCAATCGATGTAGACAGATTTATCCTTGATCACGATCTTGCGTCACTATTAAACAGGTAGGTTCGGTGCGGGAGCCAGCACCGGAAAATCACGGAATATAAAAAGGACAAACACGCTTATGCAAACTATTGCCGTTGGTGATCAAGCCATGCCAGCTGTGGGTTTGGGATTGTGGAAAATCGATCCTGCAAACGTCGCCCAAGCTGTCTATGACGCCATTGAAGCGGGGTACCGTCATCTCGACAGCGCCGCCGATTATGGTAACGAAGCTCAAGTAGGCGAGGGTATTGCCCGCGCGATTGCCGATGGCCTATGCAGTCGAGAAGAGCTTTGGGTCACCTCGAAGCTGTGGAATACCTATCACCGACCTGAGCATGTGCCAACTGCCTGCCAAAGATCCCTCGACGACTTGGGGCTTGAGTATTTCGATTTGTACCTCGTGCACTTTCCGATTGCGCTGAAGTACGTTGATTTCGCAGACCGGTATCCGCCGGAATGGCTGCACGATCCGGATGCCGCTGAGCCCTGCATGGAGCGCGATGCGGTACCCCTAAGCGATACATGGAAAGCCATGGAGGGCTTGGTGGCGCAGGGTCTCGCTAAGCAAATCGGTGTGTGCAACTACAATACCGGCTTGCTGCACGACCTGATGAGCTACGCGCGTATTAAGCCCGCCATGCTGCAAATCGAATCCCACCCGTATCTCACCCAAGAGGCGCTCATCCGCACGGCTCAAGGCTATGGCATGGCGGTTACCGCATTCTCGCCGCTTGGCTCGGCGTCCTATGTCGAGTTAGACATGGCCACCGAGCAAGAGTCCGCACTTGCCGAACCTGCCATCGTGGAAATTGCTCAGCGTCATGGGGTCAGCGCTGCGCAAGTTGTATTGCGCTGGGGACTACAACGCGGCACTGCGGTCATTCCCAAGACCAGCAAGCCTGAGCGACTGAAGGAAAACTCAGATCTGTCAGCATTTGCCTTATCAGACGACGATATGGTCTCGATTGCAGGGCTGAACAAAAATCGGCGCTTTAATGATCCCGGCGTATTTTGTGCCGATGCTTTCAACACCTTTCACGCGATATACGATTGATGGCAGTCATTGCACCAACCGACCTTGCGGGTAGCAGTGCAAGCACTGCGGAGGCTTTTCCGCTGCTC
>PBTJ01000070.1 GCA_002726925.1 Gammaproteobacteria bacterium
CCGATTTGTACGATGGCGATGGCTCCCTAACCTTCGTCGGCGATTGCTCATTCAGGCCTACCCTAGAGTCTGGTACGACCTTCGAAGAAGCACTTGCTATTTGGCAGGAGGGCGATGCCTACAGCGTCGGTCGTGGCCAGTATGTGACTGCTCCCGCTGCGGTAAGCGAAGCCGAAATTAGGGCCTTCCTTAGGGCGATTGATGCGCCTGATGTTGCTAGTGCCTCGGGCACCATTGTCAAGCTAACCATGAGTTATGAACTCTCAGATGACGTGTTGCTGTACGCGACCTATTCGGAAGGATACCGCCCCGGACTGTTAAACCGTCCCGGTGGGGCACAGGGTCCAAATGGTTATGAAGTCCCATTTGAGCTGGAGACAGATGACGTTACCAACTATGAGATAGGTTGGAAGGCAGATTTGGCCGACGGTACTTTGCGTATTAACGGCAGCGCCTTCTTTGCTGAAATCGACCGATTGCAGACGACGATCTTTGATCCAAACATCGTGAATCTATTTTTCTCCGACAACGCCGCCAACGCTGAAGTGAAGGGCATAGAAGGCACGATGACCTGGTTGGCCCCGGCCTTACCTGGTCTAGCGATAGGCGCTTCTTTCTCGGTGCTCGATACGGAGATCACTGACAAGCTGATCCCAACAAACGATGTCCGCGTTGGCGACTCGCTGGCCTTCGCACCCGAACTTCAACTAAACGCTAATGCTCGCTACGAATGGAGTTTAAACAACGGTTGGGGCGCGCACGTGATGTACAACATCGCCTACTCCGACGAATCGTATAGCGACATCATTATAATCAACCGTGATCGTGTGCAGGGCTGGACGATGATGGGTGTGAGTGCTGGTGTATCCACCGACGATTGGGATGCGACGATCTATGTCGATAACCTCACGGATAAGCGCGCGGAGCTTACCAGGAACTATGTGAACGATAGGCCTCGAGTGACGTACGCGAGACCCATGACTATGGGCGTAAGACTGAACTATAAGTTCTAACGCTCAAAACCAGTCGGTGGAATAATAAAGCTCCCTTTTTAGGGAGCTTTTTTTTTAGGGAGTATGCGTTGGAAGCGAAATCGCACCAGTCAATAAGACGAGCTATAGAAGCCGGTGACTGCCACGAAGCACTACGGCTGTTGGCGCGCGAACCAGCGGAGAGCAGCGAAACACTGTACCTGCACGCTATATGTGCCCGAAAATTGGGTAAGCCCAGAGAGGCTATGGCGGTACTCGACAAACTTATTCAGTTACATCCAAGGCATGGCCGAGCTTTCCAGGAAAGAGGCCGCATATTAAGGGCCAACGGCAACGCCCAAGGAGCGCTTGCTGCTTTTGGTCGAGCTACAGAGGAAAATCCATCGCTTCATGAGAGCTGGCGAGGGCAGGCAGAGATATTATTGGCTGCTGGCCGAATTCAGGAAGCCGAGAGAATAAAGCCGCACATTCAGCGCTTAGTCAACATGCCTAAAGCGCTAATCTATTCTCTGGATATGCTGTCACAAGGCTCCATAGCAAAGGCGGAGCAAGCTTGCCGGGAGTTTCTGAGAGGAAATCCTCATCATGTGGAAGCGATGCGGCTGTTGGCACAAATCGCAGTGAAGATGAATGTTTTTGATGAGGCCGAGTTTTTACTGGAGAGTGCGGTCTTGTTCGAACCGCAAAATATTCCTTTGAAAACGGATTACATTAACGTGCTGAGAAAGCGGCAGAAGTTGGTGGAGGCGCGCGAACACGCGCAGGAACTGTTCGAAAACGACAAAGAAAATTTGTATTTTAAGTCGCAGTTCGCTGTGATCTCTATGCAACTCGGTGACTACGAAACTGCACTCGCTCTTTTTGATCAACTGCTGACAGCCATGCCCGGTGAACCCGTTACGTTGACGTCAAAAGGGCATGCGCTCAAGACCATCGGCGATACCGACGCGGCGATTAGTTGCTATCGAGAGGCCTGTCGAGACGGTGTCATTCACGGTGAGGCTTGGCAGTCCTTGGCGAATCTCAAGACGTATAAATTTGCAGAAAGTGAAGTTGCNCGGATGGAGGNCCTCCTCAAAAATCCGGCGCTTAGAAAAATGGATCGTGTCTATTTGCACTTCGGTCTGGGTAAAGCCTACGAGGACAGGCGCGAATACGACCTAGCGTTTTCCAATTACGCTAATGGCAACCAGATCAAGCGGGCTGAATCGAAATACATCGCCCAACACATGTCCGAGGAATTCGAAGAACAACGTCGGGTTTTCAATACTCTCGAGCCGTCTAGCGAGGGTTTTGAGGCGCCAGATCCTATTTTTATCCTGGGCATGCCGAGGGCTGGATCTACATTGTTAGAACAAATTCTATCCAGCCACTCTCAAGTCGATGGCACTCAGGAGTTACCCAACATCTTGTCCGCGGTTCATCAATTACGCTCCCGCAATAAAGACTTTGACAGGCTAAATTATCCCCGCGC
Organism: Gammaproteobacteria bacterium; assembly: GCA_002726925.1. GTDB lineage: Bacteria > Pseudomonadota > Gammaproteobacteria > Pseudomonadales > Azotimanducaceae > UBA4421. The sequence continues at coordinate 2,467 of PBTJ01000070.1, forward strand.
AATAAAGGAATTAAACGCGGATGAGCTAAGAGATTTTGGGCGAGCCTACATTGAAGGCACCCGTACGCACCGAAAAGAAGCGCCTTTTTTCATTGATAAGATGCCCAACAATTTCCGTCATATAGGGCTCATCAAACGCATTTTACCAAACGCAAAAATAATCGATGCCCGACGCCATCCTTTGTCCTGCACTTTTAGCTGCTTCAAGCAGCTATTCGCTGAAGGNCAGGAGTTTTCCTACAACCTTGAGGACNTGGGGCATTATTACCGGGACTATGTCGGATTGATGGATTTTTGGCATCAGTATTTCCCTGGCGAAATTTTACATGTGCAGTATGAAGACGTTGTTGATGATCTTGAGATCCAAGTGCGCCGCATTCTTGCTTACTGCAACTTGCCTTTTGAAGAGACCTGCTTAAACTTTTGGGAGACCGAAAGGGCGGTGAAGACGCCCTCCTCAGAGCAAGTTCGGCAGCCTATATTTAAGTCCGGTGTCGAAAACTGGCAGGACTTTGAGGTTCACCTAGACCCCTTAAAACAGGCGCTGGGTAAGACGCTTGACGAATTTCTTCCACTGACCTAAGTCGTAACCAGTTCGGTTTTTCTAGCTACCCCGNATGNTTGGCAAAACNATGAGCCTTGGCTGGATNCACTAAAGGAAGCTTTAGGAGAGGATGTTCGTCGTCGATTCGATATTACNTAGCGCCAAGCGAGCGNCNGCGACAACACAGCAGNTCGCCAACGCGTTGTTGGTCCTTGGACTACTGACTTANGCCGCAGTAGGCATCACCGATGTCGAGCGCCAAGCGCAAACACCCATTGTTGTGATGNTGTCGCTGGATGGTTTTCGCCATGACTATCTCGAGCAGCACCCCGAGCAGAGCAAAAACCTTAAACGCATGGCAGATAGCGGTTTGCAGGTTGCAGGCCTGACTCCTGGCTTCCCCAGCAGCACATTTCCCAANCATTACAGCATCGTCACGGGTTTGTATCCCGGCAGGCATGGCATCATCGGCAACAGTTTTTTCGACCGCTCACGTAACGCGACCTATCGATTGGGCAATCGCGACGCCGTTGAAGACGGCTCTTGGTATGGCGGAGAACCCCTATGGGTGGCGGCAGAAAAGGCTGGTCTGCGCTCGGCAAGTTTCTTTTGGGTGGGCAGCGAGGCTGATGTTCAAGGCATCAGGCCGACCTATTACAAAATCTACGACGGCGGCGTGCCGAACGGCGCTCGAGTCAGCCAGGTGCTGGACTGGCTGGCCTTACCGGTGGGTGAACGCCCTAATCTGGTGACGCTGTATTTTTCTCTNGTTGACACAGCGGGCCACCGCTATGGGCCTAACAGCAAGGAGGTGCGCCAAGCCATCGCTAGCGCGGATAAACAAGTCGGCCGTTTGCTTGATGGGCTGGCAAAGATTCAGCATCCGGTCTATCTGCTCATTACTTCAGACCACGGTATGCATCAGGTTGACGCCAGCCAGACCATCTTCCTTGACGAACACATAGCACTGAATCAGTGGCGCGGCGATCACCGTATCCTACCCGGCGGCGCTTACGCCTTTTTCTACAGCGCAGATGAATCACTCGTTGCGCGCACCCGTGATGCTCTCGCTGCNGCTAGCGGACTGACNGTCATCGCCCCGCAGAACTTCGAAGCGCTGCTGAACTTTCCGCAACGAGGCTCGCGCATCCCGAATTTAGTCGCTGTAGCTGATGCGCCGAGATATATTGGCTTTAAGCGCGGGAAAGGCCGCAAGCCACCCCGGGGAGCCCATGGCTACTTGCCGCAAAATACGCCCACCATGATGGGAGTCTTTTATGCCAGCGGGCCAAGAATTCCCGCGCAAACGAGACTAGACGTCATGGAGAATGTGCACATCTATCCGCTGGTGCTGGATTTGCTCAACATCGAAAACGAGTCTGCAATTGATGGGGATGCATCGGTACTGGTGCCCCACCTCAGTGACTGACTAAGCCTGTTCTTCGTCGAGTAGAAAGCGCATCGATAAGTCCAAAGGCTCTAGGCTCTTGGTAAGATCACCGCAGGATATGTAATCCACTCCAGTAGCTGCGATGGCGGCAATGCCTTCTTGCGTAATGCCGCCAGAGGCTTCCAGCGTCATCTTGNCGCGGGTCATGGCAACCGCAGCTTCGCTATCAGCAATAGAAAAATTGTCGATTAAGGCAATGTCCGCGCCAGCAACCAAGGCTTGTTGTAGCTCCTCCAGATTCTCGACTTCAACTTCCACGGGCTTAGTTGGAGCCGCGTGTTTCGCCGCACTCACCGCTGCGCCGATACCGCCAGCCGCGACAATATGATTTTCCTTGAGCAAAAAGGCATCGAAAAGACCGATGCGATGATTGCTGCCACCGCCGCATTTCACCGCGTACTTTTGTGCCAGTCGCAGGCCGGGCACAGTCTTNCGTGTATCNAATAGTTGGGTATNGCTCCCAGCGATAAGTTCCACGTACTTGGCGGTTNTTGTAGCGGTGCCTGATAGTAGTTGAACAAANTTCAGCATGGTGCGTTCTGCGCTGAGCAAGCTACGAGCCTTACCCCGAAGAGCGAACAGTTCTTGGTTCGGCGTCACCCGATCTCCATCTGCAACCCGCCACTGAATCTGCGCGNCAGCATCGATTTGTTTGAGCGTTTCATTGACCCATGGCACGCCGCAAAAAATGCCCTGTTCACGGGTAATGACTCGCGCGCCGGCAAGGGCCTGGGCNTCTATGAGGTTGGCTGAGATATCACCGTCACCAAGATCTTCTGCAAGCGCTTGTTCGACATTTGCCCTAACGGCATCTTCTAGGGTGACAGCATCAATCGGGTGGAAGTGCANTTGAGATTCCATAGAGCTTCAGTTTCCTTGGGTCGGGATGCTCGACTTCTAGGTCGACAAATTTACGTTTTGTTGCCTCTTTAGACCGTTTCGCCGCGAAAATCCTATACCAGCAACACGGTAGTCATCTAAACGTGCGACAATAATGGCATGGTTATCGATTCGGCTCATTGTCTGCGCAACATTCAGTGGCGAGCGAGTCAGCATTGCGATACGCCCCAGATAAACGTTGGGTGCGAAGCGGGTCAACAGGGCGTTTTTCAGTGCGAGCTCATTGTCGTGCACTGCGTGTCCCTACCTGCAGGAAAATACGGCACTGGCGCGCCAGGTCGACTTTTCACCGGCACGCTAGATCCCACNACTCACGAGAGTTTCTCGAGCCTCGCCGGATTGCGGGTCGCACCCCATGTGTTCATCGACCGCAATGGTCAGATTGAGCAATTTGTTCCTTTCGACAGGCCAGCTTGGCATGCGGGTGAATCGCAGTGGATGAATCGTAAANGCTGCAACCGATTCAGTTTAGGCATCGAACTCGAAGGCACCTGGGAGTCACCGTTTGCCGAGGCGCAGTACGATGCGCTGCTCGAAGTATGCACGGCGCTTTGTCTGCGCTACCCGGGTCTTGGCCCGAGTGCCATCGTCGGCCATCAAGAAATTGCTCCTGGCCGTAAGCAAGATCCCGGCCCCTATTTTGAATGGATGCGCTTACTTGCTCCGCTGCATCGAAGGCTAATTCGCGACAGCCCGTAACAAGACCAACCTGACCCAAGGAGTGATCGAGTGAAACACCCTGATTTGCAGGGATTCGATGCCGAAGAGCAACAAGAATGGCTGGATGCCCTTGATGGTGTGCTCAAGCGCGAGGGGGTAGCTGCTGCGTCTGCGCTCTTGCAAAGCCTCGCGGGGCGCCTAACCCAAACCGGTGCCAGCTTGCCGTTTTCCGTGTCGACACCTTATCGCAACACCATTCCGGTTGTTGATGANGCCCCGATGCCCGGCGACTTATTCATGGAGCGCCGCATACGCAGCCTGATTCGCTGGAATGCGCTGGCCATGGTAGTGCGTGCGAACAGACGTCCCGGCGACTTGGGCGGCCACATCTCCAGTTTTGCTTCCTCGGCCACGCTATATGACGTGGGGTTTAACTATTTTTTTCGCGCTCCGCGACCAACCTCGTCTGAAGACGATTATTCGCGCTCNGGCGATTTGGTCTATTTTCAAGGCCACGCCTCTCCCGGCATCTACGCGCGATCTTTCTTGGAAGGTCGCATCAGCGAGGTGCAAATGGATAACTTTCGCCGTGAAGCCGGCGACGAGGGATTGTCGTCTTACCCGCATCCTTGGCTGATGCCCGACTATTGGCAGTTCCCGACGGTATCCATGGGGTTGGGGCCGCTGCAGGCCATTTACCAAGCTCATGTCATGAAGTATCTCGATTCCCGTGACTTGGTTGGAATGGGCGATCGCAAAGTCTGGGCATTCTTGGGTGATGGTGAGTGCGATGAACCAGAATCTCTCGGCGCNCTCTCTCTCGCTGGCCGGGAAAAGCTCGATAACCTTATCTTTGTCGTCAATTGCAATCTGCAGCGTTTGGATGGCCCCGTGCGCGGCAACGGCAAAATCATTCAGGAGCTCGAAGGTTATTTTCGGGGAGCGGGATGGAATGTCATCAAGGTGGTCTGGGGCCGGCACTGGGACCCACTTTTTGCCAANGACAAAAAGGGTTTAATGCAGCGTGCCATGGACTCTACGGTNGATGGCGAATATCAGAACTTTAAAGCCAAGGGCGGTAAGTACGTTCGAGATAACTTTTTCGCCAAGGATCCAGAGTTACTNCAAATGGTCGAGCACCTNAGCGATGACGACATCTATCGGCTTAACCGNGGCGGTCATGACCCGTATAAGGTATATGCGGCCTACCACNCAGCCGTTAACCACACCGGGCAGCCCACGGTAATTCTTGCCAAAACCGTCAAAGGCTATGGCATGGGCGATGCTGGCGAGTCAGAAAACACCACCCANCAAGTAAAGAAACTCAGCCTTGATGAGCTTAAGCATTTCCGCGACCGATTCGACGTGCCGCTGCGTGATGAAGAGCTTNAAGATGTGCCTTATTACCGCCCGGCAGCCGATAGTTCNGAGATNCAGTATATGCATCAGTGCCGTGAACGTTTGGGCGGGACCATGCCGCGGCGCTTGGTTGATCAGCAAACGCTAGCGATCCCAGCGCTGTCAGCGTTTAAGGCACAGCTTGAAGGCAGCGGTAAGCGAGAAATCAGCTCAACCATGGCTTTTGTGCGCATACTCGCCACCCTGGTGCGAGACAAAGAGCTTGGCAAACGCGTCGTCCCCATNGTGCCGGACGAAGCCCGAACTTTTGGTATGGAGGGCATGTTNAGGCAGTTGGGTATCTATTCGTCAGAGGGCCAGCTCTACGAACCCGAAGATTCTGACGAGCTTGCGGCTTACAAAGAATCGAAGTCGGGCCAAGTTTTGGAAGAGGGCATTAACGAAGCGGGCGCTTTCGCTGCTTGGATCGCCGCGGCCACTTCGTATTCCACTCACCAATACACGCTGCTGCCTTTCTACGTCTATTACTCCATGTTCGGCTTCCAGCGCGTTGGCGACTTGGCCTGGGCCGCTGGCGATTTGCAGGCTAAAGGCTTTCTGCTTGGGGGTACCGCAGGCCGGACTACGCTGAATGGCGAGGGCCTGCAACATCAAGATGGTCATTCCCACTTGCTGGCGTCCACAGTGCCAAACTGNATCAGCTACGACCCGGCCTATGCCTTCGAACTNGCGGTGATCATTCGCCGCGGACTCGAGCATATGTATGTCGAGCAAGCGCCCGTCTACTACTACCTNACCCTGATGAATGAGGCCTACCAGCATCCCGCAATGCCCGAGGGAGTAGAAGACGATATCGTTCAAGGTATGTATCTGCTCGAAACGCTTGGCGATAGCGCCGCGCCCCGGGTCAGAATACTGGGCAGTGGCGCACTTTTGCCAGAAGCAAGGCGTGCCGCGCAGCAGTTGGTAGACACCCATGGGCTCCAGGTGCAGGTGTACAGCGTCACCAGTTACACTGAGCTTGCTCGCAACATCCAAGATCATCAGCGTGAAACGCTGATTCAAGCCCAANCTCAGGCCCAAGCAACAAGCTGTCATGTCAGCACGCTTCTCAACGAAGAGGAGTGGGGTGACGCTCCGGTGATCGCAGTTTCTGACTATGTGAAAGCGCTGCCCGAGCAGCTGCGTGCTGCCATTAACGCACCGCTTCGCGTGCTAGGGACCGACGGGTTCGGTCGTAGCGATACACGTGAGAAGCTCCGGGCGTTTTTTGAGGTTGATAGTCGGTTTATTCAGTACAGTGCTTTGAGCGAATTGGTGGCTATCGGTCATATGCAGCTGAACTTGCAAGACCTGCGAGAGCAGTTGGAAATTCCTTCAGATAAGCCCAATCCGCGAGAGCATTAGTGCACGCAAAAAAAATACAGCGAAAACCGAAAGGAGCAGAGGAGGCGCTTTGAACATTGTCCTACCAAGCTTGGGTGACATCGAAGAGGTGGAAGTCACAGAGATCTGTGTCGCCGTNGGCGATGCTGTTGGGGCAGAGGATCCGATTATTGTGATCGAATCGGACAAGGCGTCGATGGAAGTGCCAGCAGGTGACGCGGGCACCATTGTCGAATTGAACATTGCGTTAGGCGACCAGTTGGGCGAAGGCGCCGTGATCGGCCGGCTAGAGGTACCGGGCACTCAGTCCACAGATGCGCCTGTTGNCGCTGNNCAACCAGCNGAACAAACCGGTGACAGTGCGGACAATCGGGGGGCGGCNCATACGAGAACCTCAAGCGAGGAATCTCAGCCCGAAGGTGGCCAACAAGTCGCACAGATATTGGTTCCTGATTTGGGCGACATCGAACAAGTGGAAGTGATCGAAGTGGCCGCAATAGCAGGATCGCGCGTCGCGNCGGGCGATCTGCTGGTGGTGCTTGAGTCGGACAAAGCATCAATGGAAATTCCTGCCGAGGTCAGCGGCGTTCTGCTAGAAATTAATGTGGCTGTGGGCGATCAAGTCACCACGGGAAGCCTCCTAGCCACGGCAACCATTGCTGCATCCTCACACCACCAATCCTCCCAAGGCAGCCCATTAGACNAAGANAGTCAGTCTNAGATAAGTGACTCTGCCGTAGCGGAACGGTCCGAAATGCCAGATTTAAACTTGCAGCCAATCTCTGCGCGCGACAAACCTTNCGCAACGCCAAAAAGTCGTCAGGTATATGCGGGGCCTGCCACGCGCCGACTGGCAAGGGAAATTGGCGTGTCGCTAGAGCAGGTTGAAGGCAGCGGTAATCGCGGTCGAGTCACTAAGGATGATGTCAAAGCCTGGGCAAAGGCGCGGCTGAATCAGTCGGCAACTACCGCGACAAAGGGTGCTGCGGGTATTCCTCCTATTCCCGCGGTGGACTTTGGCAAATTTGGTGAGGTTGAAGAGCAACCTCTTAGCCGCATTCAAAAGCAAGTCGCGGCCAACATGCAGCGCTCTTGGTTGAATATCCCCCACGTGACGCAGCATGCCAATGTCGATATCGATGAGCTGGAAGCTTTTCGTCAGCGCATCAAAGCCGAGTCTCAGAGCAGGGGCATTAAGCTGTCGCCTCTGCCCTTCATCATTAAGGCGGTCTGCCTCGCCTTGGCGGCCCATCCAAAACTCAATGGCTCGCTTAGCGCTAATGGCGAAACCCTTGTTCTCAAGCGATACACGAACGTTGGCATTGCCGTAGATACGCCGGAGGGACTTGTTGTACCAGTGATACGCGGCGCTGACCAATTGGGTGTTTGGGCGCTGGCAGAGAGGGCCCAGAAACTGGCAGAAAAGGCGCGCTCGAAAAAACTCGCACTGGACGATTTAAGTGGCGGCACGTTCACGATCTCTAGTCTTGGCGCTATTGGCGGGACCGGATTTACACCCATCATCAACGCTCCCGAGGTAGCCATTTTAGGTGTAGGC
>PBTJ01000071.1 GCA_002726925.1 Gammaproteobacteria bacterium
AGGAAACGATTACCGGTTTGTTGTTTCTAAACGGGCCTGCATATTTGATGATCTACTTGCTTGCGGTGCTATTTATGACGCTATATGCCTTGGATAAGCAGAGCCATGGTGAAATTCTTGAGCAGCTAGAGGCTCGGCGCAAAGGATCCTAGACCACTTCTATTTTTCGGAAAGTGCATGAGGGACTTTGGCCTCACGCTCGTGAGCTGGTACTCCGAAGATAAAAGTTTGGTATTTCTAAACATGAACAGGAGGACTAGGTGGGAAAAGTAAGCTGGTCTTGGGAAGCCGATGTCAAAGAGGGCAAATTAGAAAGTTTTAAAAGCGACGTTGTCCTAGCGTGGAATATCGCTGCTGAAGCCGACGAAAACACACTGTGCAATCGCTGGGTTGTTGATGAGGCGATGTCCGCCGTTAAGGTCTACCAGCAATTTACCTCAGCGCAAGCCGCGTTTGCGCAGTTCGCGGTCAACGAAGGCTGGGAGAAACTGGATGACTATTTGGAACCAACAGCCATGTATGTCCGCGGAGATTATGGGAATCACTTAGATTTCCTCCGCGAGCACGGAGCGATCTTCATGTTAGATCTATAGGTCTACAGTCCTTGTTCAGCAGGGTTCGTTGATCGAACAGCGATCGGCCAACTTGCTTGCGGCCGCATGCGCGACCCTTGAAGTTGAAGCTAAAAAGAGCGGCTCGGTCAGTGCCTATGTTGTCAACAACCAAACTTTTTACCGAAGGAGACAGCGTAATATCAGGAGAGTCGTAATCTACAGAGAGGTGCTCAGCCTGCACAAAGCTGAGTTATAATGTCACTGCGGTATCAGACGGCGCGCCGGTGAGTTGATTGTGCTCTCGACTCTGCATCTCGAGGGTGATTTACTGAGGGGTAAGATTTTATCCCGCTCTCAGTGATATTATCGCGTTTATCCGAGGTGATCAGTAGTACGTGAGGAGTCCTGTGACTACCCGAAACGAGCGCCGTTTGACCATAATCGAGGCAGCCGCTGGACTATTCCTTAGTCATGGGAGCGCAGCAGTTTCGATGCGCGATATCGCCAAAGCGGCGAACATTTCTAGGGCGACTCTATACACCTATTTCGGCAATAAAAACGAAGTGTTTGATGCGGCCGTTGACGGCATTATTTTGACCGTTACCAAAAAATCAAAAGGTGCTCTGAGTAATGTCGGGGGGACAGCCTCGCTGCAAGAGAAACTTTTCTCAGTGTTTGACGCGCAGCAGGCGGCTTACACCGACATCTCTGCTCTCCAAAAGTCAAATTTCTATTACGAAATTTGGAGGCGTAAGCAATCTATGGCGAAAGAAAAAAAAGAAATGATGCCCTATCACAAGCTAATCTTGGAGATCATTGAAAACGAACCGTCGCTTGCTCAATCGTCTCCTGATCGTGCTTTCCCAGATCTATTCGCGCTCTCCAATACGATTTATTTAGGCGCGAGCGCGATCTTGTATTCCGATGAAAGCCCGAGAGAAAAGCGAATTCTTTTGAAGACATTGATAAGCGTCTTTGTTAGCGCGATTGCAAAATAATCCGCTAATTACGTGTCGAGCATCTCTGCTTTAGTATCAAAACTCGGAAGCCTCATGTCGACCTGTTTTCTAAACGAAAAGTTGCCACGTTGCTCACTCTGACAGTCGGCGGCGCCTCTGATCATCCAGCATAAGTCCGCTTTTACGCGCACTGTCCGTGAAATAATAGGATGTTATCGTTTGCGGAGCCGTGCGAGTCACAGACTTTTACGGTGGGTCCTAGTTTGGATGCATAGATGCGGGTTCAAGATTTAGACGCTTTTCCGGCATCGAGTGCAATCCAATGGTTAAAAAACCGCCATATTTCCTGGCTCGCGTCGATATCTTGATTCTTTCCGAATCCCATTCCAAATAAGGCAAAGTAACGCGGCGGGTAATACCATCTGCCCAAGCGAGCGCCTGGCCAATCATGTCCCCCACCTTCAATGCGATAGTGCCAGAGCGCCTTGCTCTCGTTAGCTGAAGCNTACCGCTCGACGGTGATGCGGCTGTCTTCGTAAAGCAGNGGTTGATGNGTGTTAGCTAAAGGCGTTGCNGAAACCTTCNTCAGCTTCTGACGCTCAACCCAAAAGGCGATGGTATCCTGTTGNCTGGCATAAGNCCCCCACCCACCGATATTGTTCATNTCGCCGGCGTACAGAGTNACCGGATCATCGGTTCCGCTAATTGCGAGGATAGGTGATGCTACTTCAAAGTCNCAGTTGNTCATNAGACTTGTCATCATGGACCCCGCAACAGGGGCGAANGCGCGAAACAAGCGGCCTGTTCGNCAGGCAAGTAGGTAACTCATGTCCCCNCCGTTGGACATTCCGGTGGCGAAAATCTGGTTCTGCTCTACNGAGAACCTTTCCTGAATTTNTCTGACCATGGCCTCGATATAAGCAACATCGTCNATCTTACTGTCNGCATGAAATTGATAACCAACGTTAAAAAAAGCGTTGNCGCGACTGTCTATACTGCCCTGTGGATAGGCAACNAAGAATCCGTGCTCATCAGCAAGCTCATTCATGCCGGAATAGGCTGCGATGGTTTCAGCGTTGCCCGAGTAGCCATGCATAACAACAACAAGCGCCGGCTTTTGCTTTGCGGCTTGTGGTCGATACAGCCAGTAGGTCCGCTCTGGTGTGTCGCTTGTAACTACTTTCTCTTTACTGAATTGGCTTGACGCGGCGAAGCACAGCGGCAACATGAGAATACTCAGATGAAACCCTATTAAGTTCATGAAGTGTTTCATTCGTCACCCTCAGTCTAAGTACGCTTCAAGCAAGGGTAGCTAGGCTAATCTAGTGGCTCAAGTTGAGTTACCAATTCGGCGTCGGCTCAGCCGCACGATTCTTTGCAAGCAAAAGGGGCGCGAATATGAAAAGACGAATATTTCTTGCGGGCCTTGGCTTGTCTGCTATCGCTACGCGAGGCTACACAGCTAATGCAGAGGCCTCCGCCCGCTTTACCCATGGGGTGGCTAGCGGTGATCCCCTCAGCGATCGAGTAATTTTATGGACGCGTGTTATTCCCCAGGAAGCTGGCACTGCGTTGACGGTCTATTGGCATGTGGCGACCGATCAAGCCTTCGCCCACGTGGTAGCCTCAGGCCAAACGTCCGCCTCTGAGGCCTCGGATTACACCATCAAGGTTGACGCAACGGGCTTGCAACCCAATCGACGTTATTTCTATCGCTTCAACGCGCGTGGTATCAACAGTGCTACTGGCACAACAAGAACTCTGCCCGATGGCGTAGCGACGAACTTCACCATCGGCGTCGCCTCATGCTCCAACTTCCCGCAGGGTTTCTTTAACGCATATCGGCATATGGCCGAAACAGATCTGGACTTGGTGCTTCATTTGGGTGACTACATTTACGAGTATCCCGAGGCAGAGTATGCAAATGACTACGCTCGGGAGGTACTTAGACGCAGTGTCGTGCCACAACACGAGGTCATTGCGCTCGAGGACTACCGAATGCGTTACGGCCTCTATCGCACAGACCCGGATCTTCAGGCACTGCATCAGCGTCATCCCTTTATCTGTGTTTGGGATGATCACGAACTAGCTAACGACACCTGGCGCGAGGGGGCGGAAAACCATAACGAAGGCGAGGGTGACTTCCAGCAGCGTATTGCTGCCGCACGGCAGGCGTATCACGAGTGGATGCCTATTCGCACACCTAACGAGGGCGACCAGGGTCCGATTTATCGTCGCTTTGAGATTGGCGCCCTTGCTGACCTCATCATGCTTGATACGCGATTGGTAGGGCGGGATCGTGGGCTGGAATACGCTCAGGACATGCTATTTGCGCCCGCCTTGGTGGGCGAAGCGCCGATTGCTGATGTTGCCGCATTCAAAGACCAGCGCCTAAATGACCCGACACGATCGCTACTTGGCCAGATTCAGGAAGAGTGGCTCGATGAGGCATTGCGCAAGAGCGTTGACCGGGGCGCAGTATGGCAAGTGATCGGGCAGCAGGTATTGATGGGCTCTGTCGGCATACCGTCGATCTCTGCAGACGACTTAGCGGGGACCCAGGTGCCAGAAGAACTGCGTCAGTACATTGCCTTCATGCAAACACTGGGCGCGCACGGCATGCCATTAAACCTAGATGCCTGGGATGGGTATCCGCTTTGTCGCGATCGAGTAAAGGCGATGTTCAGCAGAAAAAACTCCAATCCAGTGGTATTGGCCGGGGACACCCACAATGCGTGGGCGTTCAATTTGCTCGACGATCACGCACAGCCGTTGGGTATTGAAATTGGTACGCCTAGCATCAGCAGCCCGGGTATGGAGAGTTATTTGCCGTTGCCTGCTGCTGATTTGGCCGCGGCGTTGAAGGCGGCCAGCCCGGAACTATCAGCGGTTGATACCAGCCAGCGCGGGTGGTCTGAGATTTCTTTAACACCTCAATCTATGAGCAATCGATGACATTTCGTCTCTACCGTACTTGATCGACGCTACGAGGTTTCAAGCTCGAAACCCATGGTATGCCGGAAGGGTTCAAGGCGATTCGGTTAGTACGCAGGCAGACCTTTAACCTGCCAGCCTCAGGCCCCCCTTTTTTTAAAAAGCCAAGGGTATTTCGTCGGATGCGAATGCATCGATGCGCGAACCTAGGGTGCTGAACGGTCTGCACCTTGTTGTTGCACGCAGCGCGCTTCGCTATGTATCGGATTTGGTTCGAGAACTGAGCGACATGGTGGGAATTTCTAAACATGGCCGAAAACGCTTGGTGGCGTTGAGGCCCGATGGGGCAGCTAATAAAGCTACGAGCGAGCGGGGCGCTACATGCCCTGAACTCGCCAAGTCCTAGACGGATATTGCCTCCGAAACGCTTACAGATGCCATGAAAAACTCTATTGGCACTGCGCGTATGTCTGCGACGAACATGCTGGATCATAGTTTAGTGAATCGAGGGTTGATTAAGATGAGGTCGTCGATCTGCCAGGCATCGCGATTACGCGGGCGGTGGTTCAGGTTACCGCTCACATACGACTTCTCGTCACTGATGTCTTAAACCTGTGACCCTCTCTTATCAACAACGACATACACGCGTATGCCTAAGCGTCGATAATTGAAGCGCTGTCGCAGGTGGCTCGAAGCGGCCGAGCCCCAAGACCACATCAAGTTCGAAAGGCTCAGGGACTAATCAGCCGATGCGCTTTCGTTGTTGGAGACCTTGCGTGGTTAAACCCTTAGTCATTTGGCCGGTTTCAATTGACTATGCTTTTAACCGACCTCAAGAGTCGCTTTTTGCTTGGTTTTTTCGCGCCCAGACGAATGAGCGTACGCAGGAAGCAAGCAAGAATCCCCCGACGCAAAAGAGCATCAGTTTCGAAAGCCCCGCCCATGGATTACTCAGAGGATTTTGTCCGGTAAATATGGGGCGAAAAAAATCTAAGCCGCCTAGTAACGTTAATGCGGCACTCGCTGCAACAAGGTGCATCCAAAGCTTTCTATGATCAGGCCGCGAAAGGGCCAAATATCCCAGAATGGAAATAGGTCCTCCCAAAAACGCTGGTATCCAGGAGGTCATAGACTGAGAATTCCCAAGGACGGACACTGCGCAGGCCCAGACCACCAAAAACAAGCCGGCGCCCACCGCTATTTTCTCCACGCTCATGCCGAAAACTGAAAACTCCTGCTGCACTGCAATCCTCCAAATTATCGGTTGTGCCCTATTCGATATGACTAAAACAGCGAACTAACAGCCTGCGGAACACAACCCTTGTCAGCCATCAAAAATGGGCAATCACCTTACCTACAACTCTATTTTTGGATAGCGGGCGGTAGCAATAAATAGACGTCTCGTTGCTCGAGTCGCTAGCTAAGACGATCGAATCATGATTAGAGTCAAAGACTCTTTTTACGATGAAATTATCTCCAGCCCTCAATACGACAATGTCTCCTACCGCCGCTATCGCGCCTTTTCTGATCGATCGAGTAAAAACTAGATCACCATCTTTTAGCGTTGGAGCCATGCTCTCTCCGCTCACACGAAAAACCTTAGGCAAGTTTCAATATCGGCTGGCAGATGGGTAATTCAGGTGGGTAAGGACACACGACAAGTTGAGTTTCAAATCCCTTTGCAGCCCAAAAGATTTTTGCGAAGTCGTTCAGTTTTTCGATCAGATAAAGACCATCAGATCGATCGTTCTCCTGTTTACAAGCGGAGGCTACTTGCATGATTTCATGCACTAATCAGTCTGTTTCGGGGAACTTTTCAAATTGAGGTGTCTTGAAGAAATCGCCCCAGATGGTTGTAACCTCCTTTTTCACGATCAGAGCGTGCTCCTCTTTGCTGGCTACTATTCGACTAATTGTCGCTGCACCATTTAGGCTTGCAGGAGCGTCTACCTCTTGAAGCAAATCCATTAAACGGACTATCGTCGTCGCAGCGATCAGGCTAATCGCAGGATCATAAATCTTGCACGGTATATCACAATGCGCAGATGCGACTGGTGTTTCGGCGCTGAAACTAAACATCTCGGCTGTACACCAAAGTTATAGCGGGGCGGGCCAGTGGGGTCTGATGAGATTCTGAAGGTGCATTCGCGCCAGTCTTATGGCCCTTCATCACAAGGGGCCCCCACGACGCCAGCGTCGCCAATAGTACCCCTATAGCGATAAGACAGAGCCCCAAGTAATCGGCGTGTTCCGCTGAGAACAGAGGCCCTTCGTGGGCCATCACGTGAATAGGTGCGAACGTTAGAATGCATGCGAACATAGGCTTCATTTAGCTAGGGCTCCAGTTTCCTTTACCGTTGTAATGATAATCATTCGTATTTAAAATCCCAAGTGCTTTTTTGATGAAACCTCAAAATAAACAGTATTGACGTGACCAAATGGATTTTGGTCAAAACACAAACAACTCGTGTGCATTAATTCTCTCATTCCGACGAACCAAACAAGGAGACGCTGGACCTCAGCTGCCCAGCACAAAAAAATGCCTAATCAGTACGACTTGACAGTCTCATCTAGCTTCCAGCTATCACCACATATGAGAAGAATCAAATTTAAGGGCGACGATTTGTCGTTGTTTCCGCGTAATCAGGCAAGCGGTTATCTGAAGCTATCTTTCGAAGACGAGGACGGGAGAGAAGTAAAACGAGCCTATACGATAAGGGCGTTCGACGGTGAGACACTGACGCTTGATTTCGTTGATCACCAACCGCTTGGACCAGCATCCCGTTGGGCGCAAAGCGCACGT
>PBTJ01000072.1 GCA_002726925.1 Gammaproteobacteria bacterium
GTGGCTGGCGAACCTAGACGCCCTCGGCGAGGTGTGCAAGCCGGTCACCGTGGATCTCTGGGGGCATGGCAGATCTCCTGCGCCAGAAGATGAAGGCTTTTACTCACCTCAAGCCTATGCCGCGCAATTCGAGCAAATTCGCGTTCAGCTGGGCGTCGAGCGCTGGTTTGTCTGTGGCTACTCGCTGGGTGCTGGGCTGACCATTCGCTACGCTTTCGACCACGCTCAGCATGTGTTCGGGCATATTTTCACCAACTCGAATTCGGCCTTGGCGGGCTCAGAGCAAATTCAAGAATGGCTGGATAGCGCACCCAAATCAGCGGCCAACATTCGCAGCAAGGGCTTGGCGGCTATCGACCGTATTCCCGTCCACCCACGTCGTGCTCGAAATTTACCCGCAGCGGTCAAGGGGCCCCTGTTGGCAGACTGCGCAAGGCTTAAACCTCAGGGTGTGGCCAGCACCCTAGCGTACACCAACCCGTTCACTAGCGTTCGCGACATCGCAGTCGAAAACCCACGGCCACTGCTGCTGTGCTGCGGCATCAAAGAAAAACGCTTTGCCGCCAACCGACGGTGGGCCGAAGCCCATATGGCAAACCTAAGCGTGGTTGAAATTGACGCAGGGCATGGGGTCAACATGGAAGGTGCCGAGGCTTTCAATGCGCATGTGTGTGCCTTCGTTCAATCACATGCCTACCCTTAGTCTGCGCTCACGAGGAAGAATATGATTCGCACCCAACCTGCTCGCGCCCGACGCTGCACCCTCGCCGTACCGGGCAGCTCCGCAAAAATGATGACAAAGGCCGCTGCGCTTTCGGTAGACCAAGTCTTTCTCGATCTAGAAGACGCCGTCGCTGTCGACGCCAAGGAGTCCGCGAGGGCCTCGGTGATCGATGCCCTCAAGGATCTGTCGTGGCAAGCGAAGACACTGAGCATTCGCATCAACGATGTCAGTACGCCTTGGTGTCACGACGACATTATTCAGGTTGTCACCCAAGCCGGTGAGCGACTCGACACCATCATTTTGACCAAGGCGAAAGCGCCGNGTGACGTGGCTTTCCTGCATTTGTTGCTCGANCAATTGGAAAGCAAGTTAGGGCTGAGCAAGCGCATTGGCATCGAGTGTCTCATCGAAGAAGTTGAGGGCTTGATGCGGGTGGAGGAAATTGCCGCCAGTTCAGATCGAATTGAAACGCTTATTTTCGGCGTCGGTGACTACGCCGCCAGCCAATATATGCCACTGGCCTCGGTGGGCAGCACGGGCGATTATCCGCCAGACCTATGGCATTACCCAAGATTCAGACTGACCATGGCCAGCCGCGCCAACGGCATAGCGCCCATGGATGGCCCTTTCGCGGATTTCCAAGATATGCCGTCTATTGAGCTTGAGGCTGGTCGCGCACATACCCTTGGCATGGCTGGTAAATGGGCCATTCATCCTGCCCAAGTCAACCCGATTCAAGCCGTGTTCACACCCTCTGCTGAGCGCATTGCGGCTGCCCGCAAGCAAAAATCCGCCTACGAGGAAGCGCAAGCCAGCGGGCGAGGTGCCATCAATGTCGATGGTGTAATGGTGGATGCTGCGAGCATTCGGCTTAGTCAAAGCATGCTAGATCAAGCGGATCTACTTGGCCTCTAAATCGTTCTCTCAGCGGTCCACCGAGGCGCTCCTGCGCCACGTTCGTGCCAGCGGTGCAACAGCGCGTCGCGAAATTACTAGCAACTAAGCCTCGAGCCTAAGGCNAAACCTAAAACCTAAGCCTTTTTTGNACACCATGCATTGCGCGAGGGTCTAATAAGATCGCGGCAAATCTAAAACATGCTCCGAGACAAAGTTACAGATCATCTCTTGGGAAATGGGCGCAATGCGCATCAATCGAGCTTCTCGCCAATAACGCTCCACATGATATTCCTTGGCATAACCGAAGCCGCCATGGGCCTGCATGGCTTGGTCTGCAGCCTGAAAGCCTGCATCAGCGGCCAACCACTTGGCCATGTTGGCCTCTGCGCCACAGGGTATGCCGTTATCCAACATCCACGCGGCCTTGCGAATCATCAGTTCTGCTGCGTCGAGCCGCATTTTGGCCTCTGCCAAGGGAAAGGAGACGCCTTGGTTTTTGCCAATCGGCCGGCCAAATACCACGCGCTCGTTGGCATATCCCACCGCGCGCTTCAGTGCCGCCTTGCCAATACCCAAGGCCTCAGCGGCGATTAAAATGCGCTCGGCATTGAGTCCCGAGATCAAATACTGAAAGCCCTTACCTTCTTCGCCAATTCGATCCGTGATGCTCACCGGCAAGTCGTCGTAAACCACTTCGCAGGTAGCCACCGCGTTGCGACCNACTTTGTCAATCGGCGAAATCGTGACCTCGTCGCGCTGCAGTTCTGCCAGCAGCAAGGTCATGCCATCCGTGCGGCGCTCCACCTCATCGCGAGGCGTCGTGCGCGTCAGCAACAACACGCGTTCTGACTGCAGGGCCTTGGTGGTCCAAACCTTGCGACCACGCACAATNTAATGATCGCCCTCGCGGCGAGCTGCCGTCTTGATGGAAGTGGTATCAGTACCTGCATCGGGTTCNGTGACGCCAAAGGCCACATGTAACTCGCCCCGCGCCACTGGCGGCAGGTACTTTTGTTTCATCTCTTCTGAGCCGTATTTGATGACAGGCTCCATACCAAACATCGATAGATGCAGTGGTGTTGCGCCATTCATNGCAGCGCCAGATGCCGCTACCTCCTCGAGTACGATGCTCGCNTCGGTTATGCCCCGACCGCTACCGCCATAGGCTTCNGGAATGGCAATGCCTATCCAGCCGGCTTCCGACATGGCGTTATAAAAATCCCACGGAAATTCGTGATCAGCGTCTTTTTGCGCCCAGTACTCGTCTGGGTAGCCCTCACATACCTTGGCTACCGCATCACGTATCAGGTCTTGCTCTTGTGTCAGCGAAAAATCCATCACTCCCCCGTTTGCCCGATTGCTCTTGCTACAGTATAGATCACACCCACATTACCACCGACAGCCGAGGGATCCATGGCAACTGTACAAACGCTAACTCTGCAAACCGAACGTATGCAGGCTCGAGTGGAANATGGTCTTGGTTGGATGGTGTTCAACAACCCTGCGCGGCATAACGCACTATCACTGGAAATGTGGGAGGGCATTGGCGACATTCTTGAACACTTTGCCGACAACGATGANGTTCGCGCTGTGATCATGCGCGGGGCTGGCGGCAAAGCCTTTGTCTCCGGCGCCGATATTTCAGAATTTGACAAAGAACGCGCCAATGCGGAGCAGCGTGAGAGCTATGGTGTGATTGCCGGGCGCGCTACCCAGTGGCTNGCGAAAATTGACAAGCCATTAATNGGCCTGATTGAGGGCTACTGCATCGGCGGCGGCTTAGCTACCGCGCTGTCTGCCGACCTGCGCTTTGCGACACCAGATTCACGCTTCGGTATACCCGCGGCCAAACTTGGCCTTGGCTACGAATACGAGGGACTGGCCAAGCTCGCGCGCTTAGTTGGCCCCAGCCGCGCCCGCGACATTATGTTCTCAGCGCGATTCATGCCCGCCAGCGAGGCCCTGAGCATGGGACTGATTAACTTTATTGAAGAGCGCGACCATATCGAGGAGGCCTGCGTGGCTTATGCGAAGACCATTGCAAGTAATGCGCCGCTGACGGTGAAAGCTGCCAAGGCCGCCATCAACGCTTGGGAGCGGGGAAGCCGCAACGACGAGGTCGATGCGGTCAGGGCCATGGTCGATGCGTGCTTTGATAGCGAAGATTATCNCGAGGGCCGCAGAGCTTTTGCCGCCAAACGGACGCCTGAGTTTAAGAACCGGTGATAAGGGAGAACCGACCATCTGCTACCATTCACGCTTTAAGCGCATTAGATATAAACCATGAACCAAGCCGTCACCGCCTGCGTCATCGTCATTGGCAACGAGATCTTATCTGGCAGAACCCAAGACATTAACTTAAATCATATCGCCACCACGCTAGGTGGTTGGGGCATACAGGTTCACCATGCCCGGGTCATTCCCGACGATGAGGAGATCATCGTCAACACCATCAATGAAGTGCGGGTGGCCTACGATTACGTNTTCACCACTGGCGGTATCGGCCCGACCCATGACGACATTACCGCGGTCTGCATTGCCAAGGCCTTTACTGTGCCGGTGATACAACATCCAGAAATTGCCGAGCGCATCCGCCAGCGGCCTGCACCCGATGACATCATGGCATCTCGGCTATTGATGGCGCGGGTGCCCGAGGGAGCAAGCCTGATCGACAACCCAAGCGGTGGACCACAGGGTTTTGCCATGGACAATGTGTACGTCATGGCTGGNATTCCCAGAGTGATGCAAGCCATGCTCTCAACATTAGAAGGNAAGCTGAAAAGCGGTTTCATCGTGCGCAGTCATACGATACGGGCCTATACCGGCGAAAGCTCNATCGCCGACGCGCTGGCGCAAATACAACAGGACTACCCCAGCGTCGACCTTGGCAGCTATCCGTTTTTNCGCGAGGAACGCTACGGCACACACTTGGTCATACGCGGCGCGGATACTGACGTACTCACGATTGTCGCCGACGCCGTCATGGATGCGGTGCGCGCCATTGGTGAGGAACCTGAAAACCTCGGTTTGGAGGCAGATACCTAATGCACCCTGGACGCCGTCCATTTAAGAGTGATGTGCNCAGGATTCTTGCGCNTCGATCCGTACTGCTTTTTCTGCTGCTAGCGAGTTTTTCTACAGCAAACTACGCCAANCCACATGTTTCCGTCGCCGTGCNTACCGACAGCCCTGAGATCGTNTTTAGCAGTGGCGAGCAGGCCAACAGAGTACGGGCAGCTGAAGAAGCGCTGACTAACTGCCGCAGCGCACTGGCGANTCTTCCTGAGACCCAGCCTACTGGCGTCTGCGAATTACGGCGAATGGACGATATCGAGTTGACCCGTGCAGCCGACCTGCTACCGAAGGCACCTACCCCGCTGTTTTTGTGGCGATTCCAGCACGACGAGGCCACCGTNTATTTGGCAGGCACCGTTCATGTCCTGAAGGAATCACTTTACCCACTGCCGCAGCCCTATTTAGATGCCTACGCAGCAACCCAAAAACTGGTATTCGAAGTAGATCTGAGCCGCTACCCTCCGACCGAAATGCAGCGGCAGACGATGGCCTACGCCACGCTTGCCGAACAGTCGCTGCGACAAAGCCTACCAGCAGANATCTACCAACAGTTAGTATCAGCTGGATCGATCTATGGCTTGCCGGTAGGCCAGATGCAGGCATTCAAGCCCATGCTCGCATTTCAGCAACTCGGCGTACTGGGCTTTAAGGCAATGGGCTACGACCCCGCCTTTGGCGTCGACCATTATTTTGGGCAACTGGGAGAACGCGAGGCTGAGAATATATTGCAGTTGGAAACCCTCGAATTTCAGCTAGGGCTGCTATTCAACCAACCTCTAGGTGTACAAACTGCCTTGCTGGAGCAGGCCCTAGCGGAACTTGGCGACATTGAGCGGTCTACAAGCGCCTTGGTGAGGGCCTATCTCAATGGTGACGACGCTTCGATGTTGGCACTAATTCAGGATCAAGCCGGCGAGCACCCGCTGACTCGAGCCTTTCATGCACAGCTGCTGGATCAGCGCAATCGCGGCATGGCGAAGACAATCGAAGCCTATCTTCAGACCAACCAAAGTTATCTCGTGCTGGTAGGCGCGGCGCATACCGTTGGAGCCTACGGCATTGTGGCTCTGCTGGAGTCCGCCGGATTTACAGCAACCCGTATCGCGTCCAATGAAACCCTGCCAAAGCCGCAACAATAAGCGATGCTAGATAACAATTCTTTTCAGCCAGCTTGGGGCCTATCAAACCCGAATCTGCAAACTATCGTGAGCAGTGTTGGTCGTAAGATTATGAAACCAGCCTGGCTAGATGGTTTTGTACAACGATCGGAGCGCCGGGACATTCACGTACAGGGACAGCATCTTACGGCCCAATATGATCGGTCGAGTCAGATTGACGCTGCACTGGTCATGATCATCCACGGATGGTTAGGTAGCGCCGATTCCAGCTACGTTCTGTCCACTGCGCATGCACTACAGCGTGCTGGCTATCACGTTGCTCGTTTGACCCTGCGCGATCACGGCGGCACCGCTGACTTAAACGAGGGCTTATTTCATTCTGCAATGACAGACGAAGTGGTGGCTGCGGCGCAATGCATCATGGATGATTTTGGCTGCAACACAGCAGGTTTAGTAGGGTTTTCCATGGGGGGTAACTTTGCACTTCGTCTGGGAAAACACTTGCCTGAGTTGCATACGCTTGCCATTTGCCCCGCGATCAGCCCCCAACATACCGTTGAGCAAATTGCGGGTAGTGTGATTTACGAGCGCTACTTCATGGGTAAGTGGCGGGCGCTTTGGGAACAAAAAGAAGCCGCTTTTCCAGAGCTTTACGATTTCTCCTCCATGCAGGGACTAAAAAGTATTCACGAGTTAACCGAGCTATTCATCGCCGAGCACACCCACTTCGATAACCTCGAAGCCTATTACGCGGCCTACGATCTAACCGGTAACGAACTCGAGGGCGTCGAAGCAACCATTCTCGCGGCGCTGGACGACCCGATCATCCCACCACAGCACTATGCAGACCTGCCTAAGACGGTCAGCGTGCAGTTAACCCAACGAGGCGGCCATACCGCCTATATCAAGAACTGGCAACTTGAAAGTTGGGTAGATGATTACGCCCGAGCTTTTTTTAGTGAGCGTCTGAATTCATAAACACTGCCACCTGNCTTTTTCGCAGCCAACGTTTCTATAGACACACACTCCGACGCCATTGACCCCNAGCCGCNTTCCGTCGCTTTTGGNCCAGCCAATTTTTCAGCCGTTACGNAAAAATGCAGCGCGGGTTTCGCCACATCTCGGTCGGAAGTCTCTNCCCCNTTTTCGACCTCTAACTGTGCGCCGAGTTTTCGCGCAACCGCCTTACTCGGCTCNTTCGACGGATCGATATANAGATCGACTTGGTTAAAAAGACCGCGCTGGAAGACGTAATTAAGCNCTGCTCTCGACGCTCGAGTGCAGATTCCTTTACNTAGCGCNTGGCGCCGAATCCAGTACCCCATGCGGCCTGCTTCTGAGCCCGGCACGGGACGGCCGATCTCAACGCTACCCCAAACATTGCGCAAGTCCTCGTCAGTGATAAGCCANCGGTAGGTCGTCTGTCTCGCCCAAAGGATGCGACTCTCGCTGACCCAACTGCGCGCGTCTGCCAAGGAGTAACGCGGTGTCGCCCAATCGAGCCACGGGGCAATATGACCGACCGATTCCAGTATAGCTGACTGAAGTTCAGCGGCGTCGACGGTCTTAAAGGGTCGGATGTGGATCTGCATAAAAACCTCCAAAAGAGGTCTCTATTTCAATGCATCGTTGGGCAAAACGCATAACCGCTAGTCGTGTAAATACCGCCTTTCATCACAGCGCAGGCTTCACCTAGGCGCGGTCGCTTCTCACCCTTCCCGCGACGCCTCTTTTTTTGTTCGAAAAAAATAGGCCAGCACAGCCAACACCGCAGCAATGCCAAAGTAGTACTGGATCATGTAGGTGAAGATCGGCGACATGCTCTGGAGACCGCCATCGGTTGCTTCACCGCCCAGCAATCCTGCAAGCACCCCGCCAATGGCCGAGGCAAGAAACCACAAGCCAAACATCTGGCCCACATAACGTTTAGGCGAGTAGCGTGAGAAAGCCGACAACCCGATAGGCGACAGAGTCAGTTCCCCCCAAGTTTGCAGCAGGTAGGTAATGAGCAACCATTGCAGCCCAATGGGCGCAGATTCCAGCGCCACGCCAACGGCGAGCAACATGACGACGAAGCTAAGTCCCATGAACAACAAACCCAAGGCAAACTTGATTGGCAAGGAGGGATCAAGATTGCGGCGACCGAGGTAGGCCCAAAAAGCGGCGAACATCGGGGCGAAGACGACAACATATATGGGGTTAAAGAACTGCACCCAAGACACTGGCATCTCGACACCGAGAACATTTAGGTCGGTGTAGTCCCGAGCGAACAAATTCAGCGATCCGCCGGATTGATCGAAACCCGACCAAAAAGCAGCGGCAGCGATGAACAGCAAAAACAGCAACACCACATTTTGGCGCTCCGCCACGTTGAGGCCAGCAAAGCCATACAGATAAACGAAATAGATACCCGCTATTGTCGTTAGGGCATAGGCCAAATTCTCGGCAAATACGCTTGCGCTGACCTCGATCGCGCCAGTGCCGAAGAGCATCACGATCACCGCAGAAACGACTCCAATTGCCAAGGCCCAACGGCCGTACTGTTGGCGCTTCGCTGCGGGCATGGGGTTGGGTTCCAGCCCTGCATCGCCGAGCAAATGCCGTGTTCGCACGTATTGAATAACACCCAAGATCATGCCGACCCCAGCGGCACCAAACCCCCAGTGCCAACCGATCTTTTCGCCCATGAACCCACAGATCGCATAGCCTACGGTAGAGCCAATGTTGATCGACATATAGAAGATCGTGAAGCCGGCATCGCGACGTGGGTCTTCGTCGGCGTAGAGCTTGCCAACTATGGTTGAGATGTTGCTCTTGAGTAGCCCACTGCCAATGGCAACTAAAACAAGTCCAAAAAATAGCCCCGACTGAATGGGAACCGCCAAAGTTAGGTGCCCAAGGGCAATGATGACCGCGCCATAGAGCACTGCACGCTGGTGCCCAAAGAGGTTATCGCCCAGCCAACCACCGGGGACAGCCAAGAAGTAAACCATACCCACGTAAATACCGTATATCGCCTGTGCTTCGAGGGCACTCATGCCAAGCCCTGCATTGGCCATGGTGACAGCACCCGTCATGTAGAGCACCAGCAGCGCTCGCATGCCGTAATAGGACATCCGCTCCCACATCTCCGTCAGAAAAAGGGTTCGCAGGCCAATCGGATGACCAAAAAATTCTGCGTTTGTTGCCATCAATAGCTTGTCCTCAGCGGGGTATCTGGTGAATCAGGTTGGAAGGTCAGTTAGCCGGCCAATCACCCGCTTTTAACAACATAGAAGGTAAACGCTTGCCTAGNATCGGTTCTAGCCATGCGGCGGCCGCCAGCAGAGGCTNCATGCTCAAATCGTGACCAACTTCACTGCGATTGAGCATGTACACCAAATCTTCCATGGCAATGTTGCCACTGGCGTTGGGTGCAAATGGACACCCGCCAATGCCGCCAATACTGGCATCCAAGGNGGCGACACCCGCCAACAAGCTGGCGTAGGCATTGCCGATACCGGTATTTCGCGAGTCGTGAAAGTGGGCGCGCATGGGCACATCACCGGCGAGTTCGCTCAGCGCTGCAAACGTTTGCTGCACCTGCCAAGGCACCCCAACGCCAATCGTATCGGCGAGCGCTATTTCTACCGGCCCAGCTTCAAGCAAGGCTTCCGCTACGGCGAGAAGATTTTGCAGCGGCACAGTACCCTCAAACGGACAACCGAAGGCTACCGCCAAGGTCACCTGCACGGGAAAACCCGTTTGCTTGCCGTCGCTGATCAATTCTCGGGCCATGGCAACGGCGTCCGCCACGCGCTGACCCTGATTGCGCTCGCCAAATGTATCGCTCACTGGTACGACCAAACCGGCCTCATCTAGCGTGGTTTCACGCAGTCGGCGATAGCCGCGTTCGTTCAAAATCAGGCCGGTATAGCGCACGTCTGGGCGCTCGGGCAGACCGGCGCAAACAGCTTCTGCATCCGCCATTTGCGGCACACGCTCNGGNTGGACAAAGCTTGTGACTTCGATGCGTCGACTGCCGCAGGCGAGGGCATGGTCAATCAGCTGCAGTTTTTGCTCTGTGGAGACCAACACGTCTTCGTTTTGCAGCCCGTCTCTGGGGCTGACTTCCATTAATATTATCGAGGCGGGCAGCATCNGGCGGGCCTAGAAACCTTCCCGCAGGCTAACGGTCTTATTAAATACCGGCACGGTGTCGTCGCTATGCTGGTCAAGACAAAAATAACCCTGCCGCTCGAATTGAAAACGTCTTGATGCGTGCGTCAGTAAGGCTGGCTCCGCAATGGCGTTGTACCGGGTCAGCGAATCGGGATTGATGTCGTCGATAAACGTTTTGGACGAGGGATTGGCAACTTTAAATAACCGACCGTAGTCCATAACGTTAACTGGCACACCGGCGTTGGCATCCACCCAGTGCACCACGCCCTTGGGCTTAAGACCCGAGGTGTCCTGACCGCTCTTAGAGTCGGCAAAGTAAGTGCAGTTCAACTGCACGACGTCGCCGTTGCCATCCTCGATCACCTCATCACAACGAATGATGTAGGCATAGCGCAGGCGCACCATCTCACCTGGGGATAGGCGTTTCCACTTCGGCGGAGGCGCCTTGGCAAAGTCATCCTGCTCAATATAAATCTCAGCGCCAAAGGGCAACTCGCGCCTGCCTAGGTCTTGGTTCTGGGCATGCCATGGGCCCTCTAAAGTTTCGCTACCTTCGTAATTCGTGATGACCACCTTCAACGGTTTCAGCACCGTCATGCCTCTGGGGGCGCTGGCCTCCAGCTCTTGCCGAATGCAGAAATCCAGCAANTTCATCTCTATGACGTTGTCTTGCTTAGTGACACCAATGCGCTGACAAAATTCCCGTATCGCGCTGGCAGGAACGCCCCGTCGGCGCAGCCCAGCAATCGTGGGCATGCGCGGGNCATCCCAACCGCTGACCAAGTGCTCGTCTACCAAACGATGCAGCAGGCGTTTACTCATCACGGTGTATTCCAGACCCAGCCGCGAAAACTCGATCTGCGGCGGATGGTAGTTGATGTGGATNTTGTCGAGCACCCAGTCGTACAGCGGCCGGTGATCGGCGAATTCCAGCGTGCACAGTGAATGGGATATATGCTCAATCGCATCACAAATGCCATGGGTGAAGTCGTACATGGGATATACGCACCAAGCATCGCCGGTGCGTTGGTGAGGGGCGTGTCGAATGCGGTAAATCACCGGATCACGCATATTCAGATTTGGCGAGGCCATATCGATTTTCAAGCGCGCNACATGGGCCCCGTCAGGAAATTCTCCAGCCCGCATGCGTCGGAACAGGTCCAAATTCTCTGCTACCAAACGATCACGGTAAGGGCTGTTTTCACCGGGCTCAGTCAACGTGCCACGGGTGGCGCGAATTTCTTCAGCGTTCAAGGAGCAGACGTAGGCCTTACCNTCACTCATCAGCGCTTCAGCGTAGTCGTAGATCTGTTGAAAATAGTCAGACGCATGGGTAATGNTCTTCCACTGAAAGCCAAGCCAAGCCACATCGNGCTGAATGGATTCCACATATTCGTTGTTTTCTTTGACNGGNTTGGTGTCATCAAAGCGCAGATAGGTTGCACCGCCATATTCTTTGGCGACGCCAAAATTTAGACAGATGCTTTTGGCGTGACCGATATGCAAGAATCCGTTGGGCTCGGGCGGAAAGCGGGTAATCACACCCTTATCCAGAGCATTCGCCGCCAAATCAGATTCGATGCGCTGGCGGATAAAATCTGTGGTTTCGTTTTCCATGACTGCCTTTGTTGTCCGACACGCAGCCAAAAACAGACCACGCGGAAGTCGTAATTGTGAGAGGTATGCGCATGAAAAACCACGCTTGCGGTGACAAAATTGCGCGCAACCGAGTGATTTAGAGCACTTATCCGTGAACCCAGCAAACGACTCGCCGGTGCGCACAAAAAACACGACGCTGTGGCCCCTTTGGTGCGGTGGTCTGGCACTTGCTGTGTGCCTGATTTGGCTGACCACGCGTCCATCGCAATCGAATCTTCAGTCCCTAATGGACGAGCGACTTGGGGATCGCGTGTATCGGGTGATTCAGCAAGACAGCACCGTTGGCTACCTGCACACAAGCACCGAGACAGATGCCCAAGGTAACTGGGTCATGACCCAGCGATTGAACATCAACATGNTGAATGCGCCTCCCTATCGCTCTGAGCAAGAGCAGGTATTCGCCAAGACCCCNCCGCATAAGTTGCTTACCGCAACGCTGGATGAAAAACGTGAATATCGGCAGCAGACCGTCAGCTTGACCCCTGTCAAAACAGGCTATGTGATCACCATCAAGCGCGATGCAAATACGGAGGTCGTTGAACGGTCTTGGGAGTACTCGCTGGCAGATCAACTCCACTTAGAACAGCGATTGGCGCGGGGACCGGATCTCGGCGAAGAGGTTATCGAACGATACTTGGATATGCCCCANCTCAATATTGGCGAACGTCGCCATCGCGTCATCGCGAAATCTGATGGCGGCTATAGGTTGCAATCCGTCGACGACGCCTCCACAACGGCACTCGATAGCCGTCTGAGACTGACGAGTTTTCAGGCGCCCCACCAGTTTCGCTTTGAACTTACCCAGACGGATCTCGGACAACTGCAGCAGCATCTGTTTGCCGACACCGTTGAATGGGCGAGTCAGCGCGCGGTGGCCCCGCTCACGCAAGATTTGGAGCCCGCACNGCAACTCACCGCGCTAACGCTCGCACTTCNAGCCTTGGGCGACAGCAACCTGAAGGCGTTAGGCCTGCCACCAACGCTCAGCGCGACCCACCTACCTCGCGCTACCGATGCCATTGCTCAGGACTATTTGTCTGGGTCGCTGAGTTTGCCAGTTGACCACCCTCAGATTACTGCTCTGCTCGAGCAGCAACCTATTAGCCCTCTCGCCTCCATTATTGNCCTGAACAGACAACTCATCGAACTNACTCGCGGCCAATTGACCTACGCTGCGCATCAGCCCGCNGGCACCGTGCTCGGNGCGCTGGAAAAGGGCTATGGGGAGTGTGTGGATTTTGCCGATCTACTTACCACCTTGGCGCGCAGCCAGCGCATTCCGACGCGGACTGTTTATGGCATCGCATATAGCGCCTTACCGACGTCGGGCTTTCGCTTTCACGCCTGGAATGAAATTCTCTATGACGGGCATTGGCATGGCCTTGATCCTACGTGGAATCAGGTGGTTGCTGATGCAACACACATACCGTTAGACGATCAAACGATGGCCGCCCTAGCCAGCGCCATGCAGCGTCAGGCTATCGCCTTAACACCCACCCAAACGTCTTACTAACACGTTGCACTTATTGTTCGTCGCCACGTCGCTTGCGNAGCAGGCCCTCTTGGCTCATCGACGCAACCAAATCGCCGCTTTCGGAGAAAAACTCTGAATGCACCATGCCGCGAGAACTTTGCGCTGTAGACGTGCGCTTATGAAACAANAACCACTGATCCACTGGCACGGCGCGATGTATCCACAAACTGTGATCGAGGCTNGCCATTTGCACCTCACTGCGGTCGGTANCACTTTGATGTGGCAGCACTGCGGTACTCACCAAGCCCATGTCTGACGCATAGGCAACCAAACACCGAGCCAGNGCCTGTTCGCGGAAGGCTGCCTCTTCGGGGTCCTCTATCGGCTGCGGCAAGGTGGCGGCTTCACGGAACTTGATCCAGGTTGGATTCCAAAATCTGTCCTCACCCCAGGCCTTGCTTCCCAGTTCAAAGACCGACCGTAAATGAAAGGGACGATCAGCCTTTGCCATCGGGCTCATCCGCGGATCTGCTTGAGGACCACCGAGTTCCCTTGCGACCTCTACATCCTCGCGCAGTTCCCTCGGTGGCGGCACATTGGGCATGGGCGCGCTGTGTTCTAAACCGAGCTCTGCCGCTTGAAACGACGCATCCATGTTGAAAATTGCTTGACCGTTTTGAATGGCGACAATCCTTCGCGTAACAAAGCTGCGACCGTCACGCACGCGCTCCACTTCATAGAGCACGGGACGATCCACTCGGCCCGGCCGCAAAAAGTATGCGTGCAAAGAGTGCAAATGCACCTTATCGACGGTGCGGTAAGCTGCCGCGGATGCCTGAGCCAGCACCTGACCACCAAATAAGCGCGCACCGTTCTCGGTTTCGTTCTCGCCCTGATACAAATTTTCTTCGATCTTCTTCAGATCGAGTATGTTGAGCAGCTTAGCAGCGCGACTTGGCAAAGGATCGGACATTGGGCTTCTCTGGCTATCGACATAAAAGGAACCGGCAAGCTCAACGATGTCACTCTTCGTTTGAATTGAACCTCGCTGGCGCGGGCAGGATACTAGCGCAAGCCNGCTGAGTTTTGCGCTCTTNTCGGCATCACACACTCAAACACNTCGACCACGGCGGCAATAAATATGACCGATTCACANCAAAACGCTTGGCTCGATGCNGTGCTGGCCAACACATTGGCCGGAAAGCCTGTACAGAACATCAGCGTTGACTATCCAGACATCAGTATCGGCGATGCCTACTCACTACAGCGCGAGCTTGTTAGGAAATTACAGGACCATGGCGGTTGGGGCCGAGTCTATGGCTACAAAGCGGCCCTAACAGCAGAACCCGCCCAGCAAGCCATGGGCATAAACGAACCAATTGTTGGCGTTTTGTTTGAGCGCGCTGTCCATCAGGCCGATGGCGCGACAGCCATAAAAACCGATCGACCTGTGCTNCTTGAGACTGAAGTCGGATTTACCCTCGGCAAGCCGATCACAAAACCGGTCACCGAGCACGACGTGTTTGACGCCATTACCCACTGTAGAGGCATGATNGAACTGGCCTCACCCAACCTACAACAGCGACCCACCAGCGTGGATTTGATCTCGAACAATTCNGCCTCCTACGGCTGCATTGTTGGGGCATCAAATNAGCATCCCCTAGACATAGATNTCGACGCGATACCCGTGACCCTCAGGCGCTTGGCGGCAGAAGATGAGGTGCTTCATACGGCGACGGCGGGCAGCGTGATGGCCGGGCAGCGCGATGCACTGATTTGGCTAATCAACAGCACCCTGGCACAAGGTTACACNNTGCAAGCCGGCCACATGTTGATGACCGGTTCCATAGGCAGCATGCACTCCGGCAAAGCGGGCNAATACCGCGCCGACCTCGGNGCGCTCGGCGATCTTACTTTCGCGCTNGGCTAGCGCGCCTATGGNCCTGCGGACGCAGCGTTTTGGCAGCGCNATCTCCAGNAGCCGATTTTCCTGAAAAGAATATATTGGTTGTCAGTTATTCTTTTTAATTCTGTTTCTCCCGCGGTTACAGTGCCGCGCCANCGCTGGATAGCTCGCCGTTTTCAACCANAGCCGCGCAACATCAGCANCGTGAACAGCAATTGAGGATCTTCCATGTCAGTCTATCTCGACCTTATCGCACAAANTCGTCAAACCATTGGCGCCAAGCAAGAATGGAGCGCCATCAATGCGGAGTACGCAGTGCGCATGCANCTGCAGAACCGTTTCAAAACTGGCCTTGAAATCGCCCAGTACACGGCTGACATCATGCGCCGCGACATGGCCAACTACGACGCCGACTCCAGTAAGTACACGCAATCTCTGGGATGCTGGCACGGATTTGTTGCCCAGCAAGTCATGATGAGTGTAAAGAAACACCAGCAAACCACCGACCGCAGCTACATCTACCTGTCGGGTTGGATGGTTGCGGCGCTGCGCTCACAGTTCGGCCCGCTGCCTGACCAAAGCATGCATGAGAAAACTACGGTGTCTGATTTGATCGAAGAGATTTATACCTTCTTGAAGCAAGCAGACGCCCGCGAACTACGACACATGTTCGCGGAGCTTGATGAGGCACGCGCTGATNGCGGCAATACAGATTCCATCATTCAGCGCATCGACGACTATGAAACCCACGTTGTGCCGATTATTGCCGATATCGACGCTGGCTTCGGTAACGAAGAAGCTACCTATCTGCTGGCTAAGCGCATGATCGAAGCAGGTGCCTGTGCGATTCAAATTGAAAACCAGGTCTCCGACGCCAAGCAGTGTGGTCACCAGGCTGGCAAAGTCACCGTGCCCCACGAGGACTTCGTGTCGAAGATCAATGCGGTGCGTTATGCATTCCTGGAACTGGGTATCGACAACGGCATCATTGTTGCNCGCACCGACTCGCTAGGCGCTGGCCTGACGCAAAAGGTNCCAGTATCCATTCGGNCAGGCGATCTGGGCAGCAAGTACAACGAGTTCCTCGACACCGAAGTGATCGAGGACGTTTCTGAACTGCAGGATGGTGACATCACCATTCGCGCCGGCGGCAAGCTTGCCAAACCGAAGCGCTTGGACAACGGCCTGTATGCCTTTAAAGAAGACACAGGCTTTGATCGAGTCGTACTGGACTGCATCACTAGCCTAGAGCACGGCGCCGACTTGTTGTGGATTGAAACCGAAAAGCCAAACGTTGAACAGATCGCCGCCATGGTAAACGCCATTCGCGAGGTACGACCAGAAGCCAAACTGGTTTACAACAACTCACCGTCGTTCAACTGGACACTGAAGTTCCGTGAGCAGGTATACACAGAATGGAAAGCTGCAGGCAAAGACNTGTCCGCGTACCCAGACCCCGAAGTGAACCCTATGGGNCTGATGGACGCAGCCATCGACGGCACCGAGTTGTCTGACGCAGCAGACGCGGCGGTACAGACCTTNCAGGCCGACGCAGCGCGCGAAGCAGGTATCTTCCACCACTTGATTACCCTACCGACTTACCACACAGCAGCGCTGTCTACCGATGTGCTGTCTGAAGGCTACTTCGGTGACCTTGGTATGTTGGCCTATGTGCGNGACGTACAGCGTCAGGAGATCCGCAAAAACTTGGCTTCCGTGAAGCACCAAGACCTNGCTGGCTCTAACGTCGGCGATGACCACAAAGAGTACTTCTTGGGTGAGAAGGCGCTGTTGGCAGGCGGCGCAGCAAACACGATGAACCAGTTCTAAACAGGCATCGTTAGTCAGCCAAATAGGCTGGTCAGAAAAAGGCGGTATCGCATAGGCGGCTTACCGCCTTTTTTATGTCTCATTTTTACTCTGGCGCATTGGCTCATCCGCGAACTCTTTGGCACCATGCATGGNTCACATNTNTAGGAGAGAGTCATGAATGTTGTCGACGCTATCGCNCACGCCATGAAGGCCGAAGGAATCGACATGCTGTTTGCCTATCCGGTTAACCCGTTGATTGAGGCCGCAGCAAAGCTGGATATTCGAACGATTATCGTGCGCCAAGAACGNATCGGCTTACATATGGCTGACGCCTATTCGCGCCTGTCATCTGGCGACAAAATTGGTGTATTTTGCATGCAGCATGGCCCTGGGGCTGAGAACGCCTTTGGCGGCGTGGCCCANGCCTATTCCGAGTCGGTNCCGATTTTGGTGATTCCCGCAGGCTANCCGCGCCGACTCGCTCACTACTATCCGAATTTCAATTCCACNCTAAATATGCAGCACATCACCAAGTGGGCTGAGCCCATCACCATGGGCAAAGCCGTGCCCGAGGTGCTGCGGCGGGCATTTTTTCAGCTGCGCAATGGTCGCCCGGGACCCGTGATGCTAGAGGTGCCATTGGACGTGATGAACGAAGANGTGCCAGATACCTGGAACTATGTGCCTTCTTTCAGCGCCAAATCTGGCCCTGCGCCAGACGACGTCGCCTCCGCTGCCAAGGCACTGGCTGGTGCCCAGCGCCCTGTGATTTATGCAGGACAAGGGGTTCACTACGCTAAGGCGTGGGATGAACTCAAGNTTCTGGCGGAGNCATGGAACATACCGGTTACTACCAGTATCGAAGGCAAAAGCGCCTTTCCTGAGAATCACCCNCTGTCCTTGGGCAGTGGTGGNCGCGCCAATTCACGTCAGGTGAAGCAGTATTTGAATGATGCCGATGTCATCTTCGGTGTAGGCGTTTCTTTNGCGTTGACCGCATTCGGAGTGCCGATGCCTGCGAACAAGGATGGCTCAAAGACGCTAATCCACGCGACCTTGGACCCCATGGATTTGAACAAAGACGTTCCGGTCCAGCATGGCCTTATTGGCGATGCCAAGCTCACGCTGCAGGCGCTAAGCGCCGAGATGGAAAACTATTCCAAAGCTCCCGCCGAGCAGCGCGCGGCAGAGCCAGAAAAAATTGCCGTGATTCGTGATGAATGGCGCAGCGAATGGCTGCCCAAACTTACCAGTGACGATACGCCCATCAATCCCTATCGAGTCATCGCAGAGCTTGATCGCATGGTGGATAAAGACAATGTCGTCATCACCCACGATGCGGGGAGCCCGCGCGACCAAACCACACCGTTTTGGGAAGCTACCTCACCGCTCTCCTACATTGGCTGGGGTAAAACCACCCAACTCGGCTACGGCCTTGGACTTGCCATGGGCGCCAAACTCGCGGCACCAGAAAAACTCTGCATCAATGTCTGGGGCGATGCGGCCATTGGCTTTACCGGCATGGACTTCGAGACCGCCGTGCGGGAGAACATTCCAATTTTGTCGATCTTGTTTAACAACTTTTCCATGGCGATTGAGATTCCGATCATGCCCGTTTCCCAAGAGAAGTATGGTGCTATCGAAATTTCCGGGCATTACGCAGATATGGCGAAAGCCTTTGGTGGCTATGGCGAACGGGTTACCGATCCGAANGACATTGTGGCCGCGCTCGAGCGCGGCATTGAGGCCACNCGCAACGGCCAAGCTGCACTGCTTGAATTCATTACCAGCCAAGAGATCGACATCTCTAACGAATAGTCACTGACTCACAATCNCAACNCACCTAGATAAAGAGCACAATCATGAAAGCACGCGCCGTCGCATTAAAGTCACGCCCAGTAGGCATGCCAAAAACCNATGACTTCGACATCATCGAAATCGATGTACCAGAGCCTAAGGAAGGTGAGATACAGGTCAAAAATGCCAGCATGTCNGTAGACCCATACATGCGCGGACGCATGTATGACCGCAAATCTTACGTACCGCCCTTTCAGATTGGTGAGGTACTGACCGGNGGTTGCGTAGGCCAGGTGACCGCATCGGCTCATCCAGATTTTAAAGAGGGCGATTACGTTTCTAGCAGCTGGGGTTGGCGCGAAGCCTATACCGCTNCTACCAATGGCATCGAACGTCTNGGCGATATCGCTGCTGCACCCTCACAGTATATCGGCGCAATCGGCATGCCCGGTATGACCGCCTATGTTGGGTTACTGGAAGTTGGCGCGCTGAAAGATGGCGAGACTGTTTTCGTCTCNGGCGCAGCAGGCGCCGTAGGCAGCATCGTTGGCCAAATCGCTANGCTCAAGGGCTGCACGGTGATTGGCAGCGCTGGCTCNGACGACAAAGCGCAGCTTCTTAAAGACGAGTTAGGTTTTGATTACGGCTTTAACTACAACGACGGCAGCATTGTCGGCCATCTGAAAGAAGCCGCCCCAGCAGGCATCGATGTCTATTTCGACAATGTCGGCGCAGAGCATTTACAGGCCGCCATTATGTGCATGCGCCCCAATGGCCGCATACCACTGTGCGGGGCCATCGCTACCTACAACGATACGCAGGCGCGTCCAGGTCCTAACAACTTATCCATGGCTATTGGCCTTGGGCTTACCCTGCGAGGATTTATCGTAAGCAACTTTATGCACATGGCGCCGCAGTTTAGAGCGGATATGGAAANGTGGGTCGGCAGCGGTGAAGTCACCACCAAGGAAACTGTCTACGNAGGCATCGAAAAAGCACCCGATGCCTTTATCGGCCTGTTCACGGGAGCCAACACCGGCAAGATGATCGTTAATTTTTAGCCCAGTCACTCACTAGGCACGAGATGATGNGTTTACCGCTCANATGACGCTCACCATGATGGTATTCAATTGGATACCGTTATGGCGTGGTCATGAACAACAGCCCACACAATTGGGCGGCCTTAGAGGCGATGCATCAGNCCAGCACCTTGGACGCAGACTTTGTGGCTGGTGTTACCCACCAACATTTGGGCGAAGAAGAGTCCCGCCTCGCAAGACTGGCAGGAATACGCGCGAGCAATACCTAACTCCGCGTAGCNATGTAGCCCCACACCCGATCTGCGCCAAGACTCGCCAAATGCTGGCCGAGNTTGGTCTGCCAATAAAACTCGTTACCCCATTCGTCCCGCCAGGCCCAAAGCCGGCGCGTAAAGTGATGAAGCCGATGCTCATAGGTGTAGCCCATGGCTCCGTGTACCTGATGCACTTGTTCGGCGACGATCCCAACAGCCTCACCCACTCGCGCCTTGGACGCCGCCACTTCTTGTTCGAAGCGCTCGGTTCCCATGGCATCAACGCCTGCGTCTGCGGCACGTTGCGAAGCTGCGACCTCCGTACCGACAACCGCCAGCGAGTGCTGTATCGCCTGAAACTTACTGATCGAGCGACCAAACTGACTGCGTTCTGCAGCAAATTGCAGCCCGAGATCGAGCACTGCTTGCAGACAGCCTGCCATCAAATTCGTACGCGCCAGCGCCATCTGCGTGTGAGGCGCGTCGTCCAGTTCAATGCGCTGACTCGCCGCGCCCACAGTCATCGTGTCACGTGCTTCTCCGGCAAGGTTGGCACCGCGCTGTTGCAGTGATGCCGCATCGAACACGCAAACTTCATGGCTACCAGCCTCAACACCAATCGCCAGCGTTGCCTGCCGCCCCCACGGCACCTGCACCAACGAATCTCCCGCTTGGATGCCAATACTGGCGAAGCCTTGCGCCGGCGCACTCGCCTCCAACCATTGATTCGCCAGCAGAATTTCCGCCATGGGTAGTGGCGCCGCAAAGCGCCCACATACTTTTAGAAAGGCAAAAAGATTTTTCGTCTCAGTCCCGCTGCCGGGGCTACCCAGCTGATGAAAGCCATTTTCCACCAGCTGTTGCCACAGCTTGGTAGGAAATGCGCCTTGCTCGGTAGCATCCCAGAGGCTTTTGTCACAGTGATCAGTAAAGATCTTTTCTGCGGTTTCGATGATCAGTTGTGATGTGTCCATATACCTCCCCCAGGCAGTCCTCCGCCAAACGCGTCTTAGCGCAGCCCCAAGCCGCGCGCGATAACACCGCGCATGATTTCCCGCGTGCCGCCACGCAGGGTAAACGACGGCGACAGCATCAACGTTTCTTCGAAGGTCTCGCGAAACAATCGCTGCTTGTCGGGATCGATGGCACTAAGGTCAGGTACCACCAGCCGAGCAATTTCCGGCAACAACTTCTCAAAATTATTGCCCAGTTCTTTAACCAAGGCCGCTTCAACGCTGACGTCCTTGCCCGCTTCCAGCATGCCCGCCACAGACAACGACATACGGCGCAGCGTCATAAAGTGGGAGGCAATGCGCCCAATGGCGGCCGCTTGATGGGGTGAAGGATCGTCACCGCAAATACGTACAAGTTCCACGAACACGCGGAACGACGACAAGAAACGCTCTGGGCCACTGCGCTCGTAAGCCAGCTCAGATGTAACCTGCTGCCAGCCATTGCCAGGCTCACCAACAATGCGGTCCTTGGGCACAAGTACGTCTTCGAATACGACCTCGTTAAAATCTTCTCCGCCGGCCATGTTGCGAATGGGCCGCACATTGACGCCGTCATTTTTTAAATCGACGATGATCTGTGAGAAACCTGCATGCCGATTCTCCGATGGCGCTTCGGTGCGAACCAAGCAAATGATGTAGTGGTTGCGGTGCGCGTCGGTGGTCCAGATTTTGGTGCCGTTGATGCGATAAGCATCGCCCTCCGCCGTTGCCGTGGTGCGCACGGAAGCCAGATCCGATCCAGTATCAGGCTCGCTCATGCCAATTGAAAAATAGCTCTCGCCGCGCGCGATGCCGGGTAAGTATTTGGCTCGCTGCTCTTCTGTGCCAAATCGAAGCAGCAAGGGTCCGCTTTGCCGGTCGGCAATCCAGTGGGCGCTGACCGGTGCTCCTGCAGCGAGCAACTCTTCAGTGACAACCAAACGTTCGAAGTTAGTCTTGTCGCTTCCGCCTACGTCGGTAGGCCAAGTCATACCTATCCAGCCGTGCTCACCCAATTTTTGGGAAAACTCTGGGTCATGACCGGTGACAAAATCAGAGTTCGGTTTCGGCAAATGCGCGCGATTGTCCTCGATAAAGTCTCTGACTTGATGACGTAAAACCTCAGCCTCGTCATCCAAACTAACACGGTCAAATTGCAACACGCTTCCTCTCTCTCACCAGAAGTAGAACCCCTAAACACTACTGAGGGGCGATGGGCGATGCAATCTTGCCAACGAACCGAAACTTGTACAGATCGAAATCCAGGTGGCGACCGTAGAGCTAGCAATTCGCCTGTGGCACCATCTAGCAATGCTTGAACCCAACGAACTCAAATACGCCTTTGAGCCGGTCTTTACCGACATCAAGGAGCGCTCCACGGTTGCTGAGCGATTCATAGATCGCAGTTTGTATCAGGTTTATGTGGCGACCCTGTGGGCCAATGTAGTGTTGTCACCGGGAGAGGCCGGCATCGAGGAAGAAGATTTAGAAGATCTGCACGACTTAGTAGTCGCCGATATTCAGTCGGTGCTGGGGAACAACGAAGACCTCACTACCGTGTTCACGTTCATCAGCAGTAAGTCTGGCGAACAGGCCATGATCGAGGCCAAGCTCAACCAAACTCACAAGGATCTGCTGCAGTACTTTTCGAGCATGATTCTAGATCCGGATGGGCACAAACAGTGGATGGACGAGATTCGCGATAATCTCTGAGTCGCCGCTAGTCACCCATCACATTAACGATGATCGACCGCGTGCGGGCACTGTGCCGGTGTTCCCAGAGGTATACGC
This sequence comes from Gammaproteobacteria bacterium, assembly GCA_002726925.1. Taxonomy (GTDB): domain Bacteria; phylum Pseudomonadota; class Gammaproteobacteria; order Pseudomonadales; family Azotimanducaceae; genus UBA4421. Next base: position 22,701 of record PBTJ01000072.1, read on the forward strand.
CCTGCCATACACCCAGCGCCAGCTTGCCTTGCATGACGGGCACCCCAACCTGCACCGCTGTCAGCGCCCCCTTGATGTGCGCGGGCATATCGTCCGGGCCCTCCTCCGTATGGGTGTAGAGGGGGTCGTTTTCTAGCACCAAGCGCGACAACCAATTTTGTAGATCGGCCTGCACGGCGGGATCAGCGTTTTCCTGAACCAGCAAACTTGCCGACGTGTGCTGGATAAACACCGTGGCCAAGCCATCTTGCACACCGCTGCTGGCGACGGCGCTGCTGACTTGAGCGGTAATGTCATACAAGCCTTGGCCGTCGACAGACTTTTCAAAGGCATGGTTACTCATAGAATCGAATACTCAGTGATCTTTCAGGTATCAAGATGCCACAGACTCAAAAGCGGGAAATAGGTAATCAGCATCAGCGCCAGCAACAGCACCAGCAAGAACGGCAGCGTCGCAGAATACAACTCGGTCAGCGGCTTTTTAAACCGATAGCTGGCGATGAACAAATTCATCCCCACCGGCGGCGTAAAGTAGCCAATCTGCATATTCGCTAGAAAAATGATGCCAAGGTGCACCGGATGAACGCCGTAGCCTACCGCTACCGGCAACAGTAGCGGCACCATGATCACCAGCGCAGAGAATATATCCAGCATGGCTCCCAAGATCAGCAGCAACACGTTCAGCAGTATCAAAAAGCTTAGCGGGTCTTCGATGTAGCGATTCATAAAGGCGAGTAACTGCTGGGGTGCCTCGGCATCGACCAGAAAATTGGTGAACCCCAGCGCAATGCCCAAAATCAGCAAAATACCGCCGACCATGACCATGGACTCCACCGCCACCCTCGACAGTTGTCGCCAAGCGACCTCTCGATAGAGCACAACTTCCGCCAGCACCACATAGGCCGCAGTCACCGCTGCCGCTTCCGAAATGGCGAAGTAACCGCCGAATACACCGCCCAGCACCACAAAGGGCAATGGTAGCTCCCAGCGAGCATCCCACAGCGCGCNGCTTAGTTTTTCCAAAGTGAACGAAATNCGCGGAATCTTCCCGCCGCGGTGATGCCACAGCGTCCAGCNGATCAGCAGCGACAGCATCAGGCATAGCGGCGCCACGCCCGCAACGAAAAGCTCAACGACGGTAAAAGGCTCACCCACATTAAGCTGTTGCGCGATTACGCCGTAAAGAATCAGCGGTACCGAAGGCACCAGCAAGAGACCCAAACTTCCAGATGTGGTGACCAGGCCAAGACTGAATTTATCCGCAAAACCTGCCTGCTTGAGCGCGGGTAACAACAGTGCTCCTAGCGCCACGATGGTCACGCCAGAAGCGCCCGTGAGCGCGGTAAACACCGCGCAGGCAATGAAGGCGACAATGGCGAGGCCGCTGGGAAGCCAGCCGAACAAGCTCTGCATCAAATTGACAAGACGAGTGGAGGTATTCGCTTCGCTCAGCAAATAGCCGCTAAAAGTGAACAGCGGTAGCGCCACCAACAATGGCGTATCAACAATGCGATACAGCTCAATTGGAATGATGCTCAGGACAACATCCAACTCACCATCATAAAGACCATAAAACCCAAGCAGCGAGGCTCCCAACAGCACGGAGAACAGCGGCGCCCCCAGCGCGGCCACAATCAACAAGATGATAATGCCCAGCCAGATCATCGCTGCACCGTGAGCAACAAGTAACGCAGCGCCATGACGCCGCCGCCAATTGGCATGATGATCTCGCACAGCCACGCGGGCACATCGCCGAAGGCTATGGCGTTATCGACGTACTCGTAATACACGAACTGACCACTTCCCCAAGTGAAGAGCACCAGCACGAAACAGGTAAAAAGACGGGTGAGCCGCAGCAACCAATGACGGTGCTCCGGTTTGACCATGCGGCCAAGCAGGTCGATACGAATATGGCTGTCGTCTCGCGATGCCACCATGGCACCTAACATGGCAACCCAAAGTACCGCCACCCGCACGAGGGAATCGCCCCAGTACAGGCCAGCATCAAAGAAGTTACGCAGAATGACCTGACTGGCAGCGACACCAACCATGGTCATTAACAACAGGACGAGAATGCCGTCTTCGAAACGGCGCAGCTGAGTTAAGAATTGCTCGATCTTACCACCGCCCTGTGGGTCTACCTGAGCGTTCACTGGGTGGCGGTTTGGCTACTGCGATATTCCTGCAGCAAGGACATCAGCTCATCAAACATGGCCGAGGAGACGTAATCATTTGCCTTAAGCTTCTGGTTAGCTTCATCTGCGATGGCATACCACTCAGCCAATTCTGAATCGGATGGTTGCAGCCACTGCAGCCCTTCGCTAACCAGCGCATTGCCCGCGGCGTCGTTGTCTTTGCGTGAGGCTGCATCCACTCGCACAACGGCGGCAGTGAGTTCTTCGGTGACAATGGCCTGCTCGGCTTCGCTCATGCGGTTAAACGCACGCTCGGTGATCGCGAACAGCCCGTAGACATACATCAGCGGTAGCTCGAGGGCGTAGTCCACTTGGGTATGCCACTGCAGGGCAATGGCGCCGATGGGCGGCGAACCGATGCTATCGATTAGGCCGGTTTGCAGACCGGTCAGCACGTCGGCAATAGGCAGGGGAATGGGCGTGATGTTGAAAGAAGAATAGGCCTTAAGCGCACCCGGGTCGTTATCTGGAGCCCAAACACGCTGATTTTGAAAATCGGCCACGGCGGTCACGGGATCCTTGGTCATTGGGTAGGCAAAGCCCACTTCCGCCAACCCGAAACCAACAAACTTGTTCTCGCGCAGACCAGCCATCAACTTTTTATCTAGCCGCGCGCGCACATAATCGACCTCTTCAGAGCTGCGAAACACCAGCGGTAAGTTGTATAGCGCAATGTCAGGGTAGGACTGCATCACGCCACCAGAGGTCATGGCCGCGCCGTGCAGTTGGCCAACCCGCAGCTTGCGCAGCACGGCTTTGTCATCGCCCATCACGCCGCCGGGGTAAATCTTGAGCTTCACTTCATCGTCGGTGCGCTCGCGAATCGCCTTCGCCGCTGCGCGCAGCTCAATCATCCAACCCGTGCCCTCAGGCGATAGCGTGGCAATCTTCAGGGTGGTCGCGGCGTTAACGCTGGCCGTTAGCAGCAGACCAACAAATAGCCCACACAGGCTTAGCGCACGATTAGTGACGCCAAACACTGACGATTGGGTGAGGCGAGAAATTGCACTAGAAATAGTCATCAGCACTGTCCAATAGTAATAGAGCGCGCTCCTGCGCCACGGTGTTCATTAGGGTCAGCCTCGGCGCCTGCACATCTGCGGCCAGCACCTCCTGCAACAGTTGGTCGTGCAGTTCTCGATCAAACATTAGGCGCGCATATTGATCTGCGAGCATGACTTTGACGATGAGGTTACGCTCATTAGAAATTGCCAGCGCGCGTTCGAAGTGCTGACGACCCAGTTCAGGTCGACCGCCCATGGCAGGCGGCAGTAGAGTCTCAAATACACCCATGTAAAGAAACGCGCCACCGTTCGCGTGCTCAGGGTCAAGATCGGCAACCCGCTGAATGAGCGCCTTCACCCGCCCCAGCTGCGCGATGGCAGTAAAGTCGGAACTGTTGCCCTGAATCCAGCCCGCCCAAATGCTGCCAAGGTTGTATAGCGCAGGGACACTTTTCAGGTCTTGGGCATCCACCCAGGCAGAAAAATCGTCAAAGTCTCGTGATTCCAGCGCGCAGGCATCCTTTAGCGATAAACAAGTAGCGCGCAAGATCTGCGCCTTCGCCTTGCTGTGCAGCCGCGCCGCCCGCGCGGGATCTGCCACGAAGGCACCTGCGTAAGCAGAGTGCAGCTCCGCCGATTGCGCCAGCAGCGCCGGATTGTCCGGCGAACCCGCCAATAGAGAATCGATCAAAATCAGGTACGACGGCGCGCCATCGCGAATCATCGCCGGATCGTCGCTGTTGAGAATGGCCGCGGACAAATTTGATGCCAAGCCGCCGGTCACCGAGCCGACGATGCTAGCGCAACCGCCGAGCAAGAAGACCCCCGACAGTGCTAACCAGCCAACAAATTTTGATGCCCGCTGGCGCTGAAAATTGGGCGTATACATTAAGCGTTAGATCCTGCCGAGGCGTTGCTGCATGAAAACAACGCAGGCTAGTTAAATCAACCTCGAAACCATGACAATGGCCGAGTTCGCGCTCTGGATACGCAAACATGGCAAACGCTAGACGCCTGCACGCACTTGCTCCATTCGCTAATATGATCAACCAATAGCAAGGAAGAGCGCACGATGGATAATGACCTGATTCTTGTCGACAAAAACCAAGGCGTCGCCACCGTCACCATGAACAGGCCAGACGCGTTGAACGCCCTATCTGGCGAACTACGCCAAGCCATCGTCGAAACATTTCATCACCTGCGCGATGACGCCGAAACCGAGGTCATTATTCTCACCGGTGCCGGTCGCGCATTTACCGTAGGGCTCGACCTCAAAGAACTGGGCGGAGAAGTGGTGCCGAGCAAAGAGGATGCGATTAAAGACACGGACGTCGGCAAGGCCGTCGCCCAAGTGGGTAAACCGGTTATCGGCGCCGTCAATGGTTTCGCCATCACCGGTGGCTTCGAAATCGCGCTGATGTGCGACTTCATCATCGCCAGCACGAACGCGCGCTTTGCCGATACCCATGCGCGGGTTGGTGTCGTACCCGGATGGGGTCTATCCCAGCGCCTGCCCAGACTGATTGGCATCAACCGCGCCAAGGAACTGAGCCTGACCGGCAACTTCCTCGATGCCGAGACAGCCCGAGACTGGGGTCTGGTAAACCGGGTGGTCAGCGACGAAGCACTGCTGCCCACCTGCCAACAGTTGGCCATGGACATCACCTCTACTGAACCCGTCACTCGCGGTGAGATACGGCGAATTATGGATGAAGGTTGGCACGCCACGTTGGCGGAGGGCATGAACATCGAAAAAACGGCCAATCGCGCTCATGACAAGAGTCAGAGACCGGCGGAGCAAGTAGCCGGGCGACGGCAGCAAATTCAGGATCGAGGGCGACGTCAGAGTGATTGATGCCGGTCTTCCCAACACTTTGGGACAAAGGTTAAAGCACCAAATGAACTGGTAAGCTCTTAGCGAAACACGATCCAGTTGCAAAAAGGACGGGGAGAACAGGATGACCATCGGCGCGGGCATTGGCATTGCCAATTTTACGTTTGAGGACGGTAACGGTTTTTGGGAATGGGTAGATCTATGCGACAACGGTGGCGTGGATTCCATTTGGCAAAGCGATCGCATTATCGAAAAAACCCCAAATCTGGAAACCATGAGCGTCATGGCGGCATTGGCTGGCGGCAGCAAGCGCCTGAAGTTCGGCATGAACGTCGCCAGCATGGCGCTGCGTGATCCGGTGCTGATGGCAAAGGCTTGCGCCACCATCGACGTGCTGTCCAACGGTCGTCTGCTACCCGCCTTTGGCGTAGGCAGCGCGCTGTCCCGCGACTTTACTGCCACAGGTCGGAACACCAAGGGTCGCGGCAAACGCACTGCCGAAGGGCTGCAGATCATGGCGCGGCTTTGGTCTGAGGACCGCGTGAACTTTACGGGTGAGTACTACCGCCTAGAAGACGCAACCATTGCACCGAAACCTGTGCAAAACCCCATGCCACTTTGGGTAGGCGGCTCTGCAGCCGCAGCCATCGAACGCACAGCCCAGTGGGGCACCGGCTGGCAGGCAGGTATTGAAAACGCTGAGCAAATTGCGCCGGTGATTACGGCCATCAAAACTCGCACGGCCGAACTAGGCCGGAAAATCGACGACGACCACTTTGGCGCGGGCTTTGGCTTTCGTTTTGGCAGCGTCGATGATCCGGTTGTGCAGCGCCACCACGCCGTGCTGGAAAAACGTCTCGGCAAACAGCCAGAAGGCTACAGCGCCGTGGGTGGTGTAGACGAAATGATGGCCTTGGTCGAAGACTTTCACCGCGCCGGAGCGCACAAATTTATTTTGCGGCCTATCGCCATGGGCGTTGCCGACATGATGGCGCAGACGCGACTGATGGTGGAGCAGCTACTGCCCGCCATCAGCGCCATGAACTCGCGCTAGCCCGGCAGTTCGCGGGCAAGCGTGCGCTAGAGTTTCTCTAATCCCCTGGCTTGGGCCACATAGCCACGATTGAAGGTCGGGCTGATGGTCAGGTCATTGATGCACACGTGATTGGGCATTTGCGCCAGGAACTTAATCAGTTCGCCGCAGTCTTCAGGCTGCACCATCTGCGCACGATCCTCGGCTGATACCGGCACCGGTCTGTTATCCAGGATAGGCGTAGCCACCTCGCCCGGGCATACCGCACAGGCGCGCACGCCATAAAGCCCCGCTTCCATGTTGATGCTCTCGTTCATCGCATTCATCGCGTGCTTCGCAGCCGTATAGGCGGGCCCGGTCACCACGCTGACATGCTTACCAGCCCAAGATGAGATGTTAATGATGAGGCCCTCGCCCTGCGCCTTCATCGTTGGCAGCACGGCCTTACAGCAATAAAACGCACCGTCTAAATCGATACGGATCACCGAGTCCCAGTCGTCAAAACTGACGTTGTGCCAGTTACGCTCTTTCACGTTGATGCCCGCTGATGCCACCAGCACATCAATACGCCCGTGGGTTGCAATGATGCGCTGGGCTACCTGGGCGACCGCGTCGCGGTCCGCCACGTCGAGCATTTCGATACTCACCGCGTCGCCACATTGGCTGGCCACTTCTTCCAGCTTTTCCTGCCGTCGCCCAGACAGCACTACGTGCATGCCAGCCTGCGCCAAGGCGATGGCACCAGCCTCACCAATACCAGTGCCCGCACCGGTCACCCATGCGACTTTGTTTTCCAGACTGCGCAGCATATTCTCTCTCCCCTCGTGTCAGTATCTGCCATCGCCAGACCATAACACGACCCCAAATCAGGAGGGTCCATGCCGAACAGTACAGCCGCCCGACTGGCCGATATTGAAAACGACGGCTATACCATTATTGAAAATGTCATGAGCGCAGAGCTGATGACCCGCATCCGAACAGAGCTTGGACCTTACTGTCAGGGCGAATACCTCGGTCGCAATAACTTCGAAGGCATACACACGGAAAGGGTTTATGCCTTGCTGGCAAAAGCCCCATCGATCGCTGAGATCATCGAGCATTCCACCACGCTAGAATTGATCGACCAGCTGCTACCGAAAAATTTTCTGCTTTCAGCGGCACTCTCCATCCTTGTACACCCCGGCGAAACACCCCAACCCTTCCACTATGACGATGGCATTGCCGGCCTTCCTGTCTATAAGCCGCGTCCGCGCTTTGGCGTGAGCACAATTTGGGCATTCGATGATTTCGACGAGATCAATGGGGCTACCGAGGTGATTCCAGGCAGCCATCGCTGGGCAGAAGATCGTGAACCAAAAGAAGCTGAAGCGATTAAGGTGCTCATGCCGGCGGGATCAGTCGTGGTGTTCGATGGCGCACTGATACATCGCGGCGGGGCCAATAACTCGAACACAGACCGGTTGGCCATTACCCCCCAGTACTGCAATCCGGGCCTTCGCCAGATCGAGAACATGGTGCTGTCGGTGCCGCCGTCTATCGCTGGCAACTACAGCGAGCGCATTCAAAATATGCTGGGCTACAACATCATTGAACCCAGCTTTATGGGTTACGTGGACGGCGTACACCCTCGAAAGCTGATTAACAGTACTTACCAAGGCCGCAAATATCGGCCCGAACTACCGCCTTCGTAACGAATATCGCTGCCCATAAACGTTATGCAGTTGGTTCCTAACCAGCAAAGCAGTGGCGGCGAAGTGCTTGCCTTAGTGCCTTTCGCCTGCCCATCCTTGGCAGCTAGCCGCGGCCGATAGCCGTTAAATTTAGGAAATGGTTATGCATTCGAAAAACACCAACCTGTCCGCTCAGGAACTGAACGCACAGGCGGCGCGCATCAGCGAGTTGGAGTCGCGCCTTGAATTTCAAGACGAAACCACTCAAAAACTGAATGACGAGATGGTGCAGCTGCAGAACAAGCTTTTCGCACACGAGAAACAGCTCAAGCACCTAAGCGAACGGCTGCAAGCTCTGATGGACAACGACGACGGCGCTGACCCCAATCAAGTAGAGCCACCACCACCGCACTATTAATACGTCTCAGGCGTCAGCCATTCATGCTGCCCAAAAACTCCAGCGTGCGCGCATAGGCTCCGTCTTCGGTGTCCATGATCGCGGCGTTGAAGTCCGTCACACCCATGTCTTGAAAACGTTTGATCTGACCACGCAGCTGATTCTCATCACCAACGATGGCGATATCCGCAGGTCCCGCAGCCCCTTCTCGATCTAACATCGCGCGGTAGCTTGGTAGCTGACCATAGACCGTTAGATTCTGGGCAATTTTCTCCTTGGCATCGTCGATATTGGTGGTGAGTACGATGGGCATGCCAGCGACGATGTCAGGGTCGCTTTTCCCTGCCGCCTGAAAGCTGGGAATAATATGCTCTTCCATGGTTTTGGGACCCACCATCCAGGTATTCGTGCCATCGGCCATTTCGGCCGTCAGTTTGATCATGGTCGGCCCAAGTGCGGCCACCACCACAGGCACATCGGTGCCACCGGGAATGTCTAGCGTTAAGCCTTGCACACGGTACTGTTCGCCCTGAAAGCTCGCGGTTTCACCGCGCAGCAGCGGCATCAAAACGCTCAAATACTCGCGCATGTGCTTGGCTGGTTTGTCGTAGCTCATGCCGAACATATTCTCGATGACCACTTGATGCGACAGCCCAATGCCCAGCGTAAACCGGTTGGTGGTGGCAGCCGCNGTGGTCATCGCCTGCTGAGCAAGCGCACCCGGGTGCCTTGGATAGGTGGGCGTGACNGCCGTGCCCAAACGAACTCGAGAGGTCTCCCGACCAATCAACGCCAGCGTGGTAATGGCGTCGAAAGAAAAGATGTTGGCNAGCCANACNTGGTCGAGCCCAGCCTCTTCGATTTCTTTGCCTAACCGCACCACGTCATCAATAGAATCCTTNGTACCGTCGGCCCCAATCATCGCCCCTATTCGCATATCCCTCTCCTCGTANTGTGCNGAATCGTTTTGAGAGGCTCACCGATTCGCCGCCTTCGCGCAACCGACNGCGGTCGCAANAGNCACAGTAGCTCCTAGCCACGTTCATTTTTTTTGCACATCAATGTCGGCATAATCGCCGCCCTCATCAAATAACTTGGATAGCCCATGTCAACAAAAGAAACCGTCGCTATTTTGGGCGGCACTGGAGATCTCGGTACCGGCCTGGCCATTCGCTGGTCAAAAGCGGGCTATAAAATTGTCATTGGCTCACGCACCCAAGAGAAAGCCGACGATGCCTTGGCGGCGCTGAAAAACATCAGCCCAGATACGCCCGCAGAGGCCATGGAGAACGGCGCGGCCGCCGCCGCCGGCGATATTGTGGTTTTGACCGTACCCGCAGCTCACCAGATCTCGACACTGGACGCGGTGAAAGACGACCTCAAGGGCAAGATCTTGATCGACGTGACCGTACCCTTGGTGCCACCAAAGGTCGGCACCGTACAGATGCCGGAAGAGGGTAGTGCCGGCAAACGNGCGCAAGATTTCCTCGGTGAAGACGTNCACGTGGTCAGCGCTTTCCAAAACATTGCCGCGCATCTGCTGCAGCAAGANGTGCATATCGAATGCGACGTGCTAGTGGCTGGCAACAGCAAAGAATCCCGCGCCAAAGTCATTGAAATGATCAGCGAAGCAGGCATGAGCGGCTGGCACGCCGGNCCAATCGCCAACGCTGCGGCGGCAGAGGCCCTGACTTCCATTTTGATTCAAATCAACCGTAGCGGCATCGTGTCGCATTCCGGCATCAAAATCATCGGACAGGAGCACTAAGGCTGCCATGACCCAGGGGAGCATGGGGCCGTGAGCACCAACATCAACGCGGCGGCCGAGTTTCGCGTCATCGGCCTACCGGGTATCGGCATGATTGAGAACGGCGACAACCTAGTCGCCGAGATTGGCTCAGCCCTAGAGCGCAACGCGATCACGCTNGAGCATGGCGATGTCGTCTGCGTCGCGCAAAAAATTATCTCTAAGGCCGAAGGCTGCTTGGTGGCACTGGATGCCGTAGCGCCTGGCGAGCATGCCAAAGAACTCGCCGCCGCCACGTANAAAGACCCTCGCATGGTGCAGCTGATTCTGGACGAATCCAGTGAAGTGATGCGNCACAAGCCCCATGTGTTAGTCGTGCGCCACAAGCTCGGCTTCGTCGGTGCCCACGCTGGCATTGATCAATCCAACGTCGATCATAGCGATGGCGAGATGGCCCTGCTGCTGCCGAAGGATCCCGATGGATCAGCGGCGCAACTGCGCGANGGCCTGCAAGGCCGCTACAACACTCGCATTGGCGTCGTGATTACCGACTCGCACAACCGCGCTTGGCGCATGGGCACCATCGGCAGCGCCATCGGCTGTGCCGGCATACAAGTACTCGATGACTCACGTGGCGGAGAAGACATTTACGGCCGCACCCTGCAGGCTACGCTGATCAGCCGCGCCGACGCTCTGGCTGGGGCCGCGACATTGATGATGGGCGAAACCACAGAGAAGATGCCGGTTGTGATTCTTCGCGGTTTGCCGCCGGAGCAAACGCTCAGTAACGATCCAACGCAAACTGCGCAGCTGATCAACCGTCCACTTGAAGATGACATGTTCCGCTGATGCCTCGCCCAAACAAAATTCTCGCCATCACTGGCGGTGTGGGTGGTGCCAAGCTGGCGCTCGGACTGTCGAAGGTATTGAGTCCAGAACAAGTCTTATTCGCCGTGAACGTTGGCGATGACTTTTCCCATCTCGGCCTGCACATCAGTCCAGATATCGACAGCCTCACCTACGCGCTTGCCGAAGAAAACAATCAAGAACTTGGTTGGGGTCGGGCCGGAGAAAGCTGGCAGTTCATAGAAACCCTTGGCAGCCTCGGCGGCGATGACTGGTTTCGCCTTGGCGACAAGGACATGGCCCTGCACATGCGCCGCAGCGGGCTGCTTGGCGACGGCGCCACCCTGACCGAAGCTACCGCAGAGATAACCCAGCGCATGGGCATTGCTCACACCGTGATACCGATAAGCGATGATCCGATCCGCACGGTGGTACAAAGCGAGCAAGGTGATCTGGCCTTTCAGCACTATTTTGTGCGTGAGCGCTGCCAGCCAACCGTCAGCGGATTTCGTTTTGACGGCATAGAAAACGCAGCGCTCAACNNAGCGNTAGAAACTTACTTAGCCGACTGCGATGGCATCATCATCTGCCCGTCAAATCCGTTTGTATCCGTCGCACCGGTAATTGAAGTCGTGGGCTTTTTGGCCGCTGCCGCGCTCATCCCTACCATCGCGGTATCGCCGATTGTGGCCGGCACCGCCATCAAGGGACCNGCCGCGAANATGATGCAAGAGCTGAACATGCCCTCCACTGCACTGGCNGTNGCAGAGCATTATCAAGACAAATANCCNGGGNTGTTANACGGCTTTGTCATCGATGAATCCGATGNAGGGAGCNTTGAACAATTCACGCTGCCNACNATTGCNGCGCCATCGATCATGGTCAGCCTTGCCAATCGAATGGCNCTGGCNGAGCGGTGCCTAGCATTTTTTGACGAGCTTNNAGGCTAGTCGCNTCGCGNCCNNNCTGAACGATCAAGCCCATACAGCACATGCCCGCNCAGCGGGTGACCGAGTACTCNAGAAAAACCGCATCAACTGGACATCCGCTCAGAGCACCACAGGGGGAATTCAGACCCCGCTCTGCCGCAGCCGCTGTTTTTTTGATTTTGGATGCGCTCTTCATGATGTTGCTTGGCAGGTACTTGTTTTGAATCGGCGTCCTGCAGGGTGATCGGTCGCTAGCGTTTTATGAAAGAGTGGGACTGGTTGGTTTTGGCCTGATGGGCGCGCTGCAGCGTGCCGCCCTCTACTCTTTTGTTGCGCTGATTTGGCTGACGCAAATAAGTTTCAGCCTTTGGTGGCTGGCGCGGTTTCAGTTCGGACCGGCCGAGTGGCTATGGCGCTACCTGACTGACGCCAAGGTGCCAGTTATGCACTTGGACTAGAAAGGTCTGAATCACCACTCAAATCGCAGCTATCGCCCCAGATTAGGGCGTGATAGCGTTAGTTAATTAAGTTTCGCTGATTTTTCATGGATCACGCAGAAACTGCGAAATAGCACCTATACGGTCACGACAACTCAGTCGCACAAAGCAAAGGAGTGCGAATAGGGGTCGAGGGCGTCCGATTCACAAGCAGGAGATGCCGATGTGGGCGATTGTTCCCATCAAGACGTTCGAGCGCGCGAAACAACGACTGGCTAACGTCTTAAACGAAGAGGAACGACGATCACTGATGCTCGCCATGGCACGTGACGTGCTCAGCTGTTTGTCCAAAGCCAAACACCTAACGGGTATTTTGATCGTCTCGCGTGCAGCCGAAGCCGATGTGCTGGCTTCCGCTTTTTCCACCGAGCGCTTTGCAGAGAGCCCAGACGCTAACTTAGCCGGTGCGCTCACCCAAGCTGCAGACTACTTGGTGGAGCACTTCAACGCCAAGGGCGTCTTCATTGTGCCTGCCGACGTGCCAGGCATTGCTAACGATCAGGTGGATGCGCTGATTCAAGCCAACACCTGCGTCACCCTGCTCCCGGACGCTGAAAACATTGGCACCAATGGCATGATTTGCAGCCCTGCGCATGCCATTCCTTTCATTTTCGATGGCAAAAGCTTCAAACCCCACGCGGACGCAGCTTTCGCTAATGGTATGACGCCGCGGCTGATACCAAGCAGCTGTTTTGCGCTGGATATCGACACACCCAGCGATTTACAAACCCTGCTGGCCGAACACCCGCGCAGCCAAACCGCCATCTATTTATACCGATCAGGTATAGCCCGCCGCTTGGCAAACCGGCAACCAAAACCGGAGACCCAATCATGAGAGATGTACTGCAAAAGGTGCGCGACGGCGGCAGACTGTGCGACAGCGATGCACTGGCTCTGGCGCAGTTCACCGACACAAGGGCTATGGCTGATGTGGCATCGATTCTGCGCGATCAAGGCTTTCGCAACACGGTGACCTACTCCCGCAAGGTGTTTATTCCGCTGACGCATTTGTGTCGCGACGTCTGCCACTACTGCACCTTTGCCCAGGTGCCGCGCAAAGTCATAGCACCCTACATGAGCATTGAAGAAGTGCTGGACATAGCACGCCATGGCGCTGCAATGAACTGCAAAGAAGCCCTGTTCACCTTGGGCGAAAAACCCGAGCTGCGCTACAAGGCTGCCCGCGAAGCGCTTGCCGAGATGGGCTACGAGTCCACCACGGATTATCTGTTCGCAGCCGCCAAGGCGGTGTTCGAAGAAACCGGCATGCTGCCTCACCTCAACCCTGGCAATTTGGAGCCAGAGGAACTGGCGCGTTTAAAAACGGTGTCCCCTTCCATGGGCATCATGTTGGAGTCGGCGTCCGAGCGCCTTTGCGAAAAAGGCATGCCCCACTACGGCTCACCGGACAAAATTCCCGCGGTGAGACTGCAAACGCTGGCCAACGCAGGTATTGCCAAGGTGCCGTTTACCACAGGCATTTTGATCGGTATCGGCGAAACGCGGCTGGAACGCATCGAAAGCCTGCTGGCCATCCGCGAGATTCACGAGCAGTACGGTCACGTACAAGAAATCATCGTGCAGAATTTTCGCGCCAAAGCGGAAACCAAAATGGTGAATGCGCCCGAGCCGGATCTAAACGAGTTGCTGTGGACGATTGCCGTTGCCCGTTTAATATTCGGGCCGACCATGAGCGTGCAGGCACCCCCCAACTTAAGCCCCGGTGTGCTGCCGCAGATTGTGCATGCTGGCATCAACGATTGGGGCGGCGTGTCGCCGGTAACCCCAGATTTTGTGAACCCAGAAGCCCCATGGCCGCACCTTGATGAACTGGCCCGAGAAACCGCTGCTGCGGGTAAGTTCTTAACCGAACGTCTGACCATGTACCCAGACTATGCGGTAGACCTTGATCGCTGGGCACACCCAAATCTCCACGTGCGCATGCTCGAGGTGATCGATGCCGAAGGCTTTCCGCGCATCGATGAATGGTGCCCAGGCGATGTTGATACAGCGCCGCCGTTGGACGTGATGAACGCCATTGTGAATACGCCACGCCAAGTAAGCGCCGACGTTGCTGCATTGCTTGACAAGGCCAGCGCCGGGGAAGCGTTGCAAGAGGCCGAGATTATTCGGTTGTTTCAAAGCCGAGGCGATGACTTCACCGCAGTCGTCCAGCGCGCGGATACATTGCGCGCTAGTACGAGCGGTAACAGCGTCAGTTTTGTGGTGAACCGCAACATCAACTACACCAACATCTGCTACTTCAAATGCCAGTTCTGTGCTTTTTCTAAGGGCAAACTGTCAGAGAACTTACGCGGGCGGCCTTACGACTTATCCGATGAAGAAATCGCACGGCGCACCACAGAGGCATGGGAGCGCGGTGCGACGGAAGTGTGCATGCAAGGCGGCATTCACCCCGAGTACACCGGCGAGACCTACATCAATATTGTCCGCACCGTGAAAGCAGCCCAGCCCAACATGCACGTGCACGCCTTCTCGCCACTGGAGGTTTGGCAAGGCGCCGCAACTCTAGAAATGGATGTTAGCGCTTACTTACAGCAACTCAAGGACGTCGGGCTCAACACCCTGCCGGGCACCGCAGCGGAAATTTTAGACGACGAAGTACGCGAGATTATTTGCGCGGACAAGATCAATACACAGCAGTGGTTAGACGTGATGGAGGCCGCCCACGGTGTTGGCTACAAAACCACCGCCACCATCATGTATGGCCATGTAGAGAAGCTTGAGCACTGGGCGCGTCACATCATGCGCGTGCGGGCGCTGCAAGAACAAACCGGTGGCTTCACCGAGTTTGTACCTCTGCCCTTTGTGCATATGGAAGCACCCATGTACCTCAAGGGTAAGGCGCGCAAAGGCCCGACTTTCCGGGAAGCGATTTTGATGCACTCAGTAGCTCGACTTGCCCTGCACGGACAGATCGACAACATCCAGACCAGTTGGGTGAAGATGGGCCACGAAGGCGTGAAAGCCTGCCTAAATGCGGGCTGCAATGATCTAGGCGGCACGCTGATGAACGAGTCCATTAGCCGTGCAGCAGGCACGCAGCATGGACAAGAGACCAATCCACGACAGATGGCCAATCTGATTCGCCGTCTTAACCGTGACCCGCAGCAACGTTCTACCGGCTACGGCACGGTGAGCGAAGAGCGGAGAAAGGCTGGCCTAGCGCAAGGCGAATTACTGGAGATCATCAACACGCCAGCAGAGAAGTACGAGCGAAAGACGCCCAAGCAAAACCTAGTTCGTAACGTTTCTTTCTAAATTCGCCTATCGGAGTTCGGAACGCGACGGCTTTTCTGCGAAAAAAGATCATTGGTGCCAATGGCCGGCAGGATAAATTCGGCAGCTATGCCAAGAGCGACCAAGGTTTTTTCGACCACTTTCAGATTGGGGCAGTCGCTCTGCATCCTGCCATCGCTGCCCCATGATGGGTCCATACCCAATACCACCCAAAGCAAAACCCGCAGTCGCGGCGGCTGCAATCGTCGGCTCGCTCGATTCACTGGCAC
>PBTJ01000073.1 GCA_002726925.1 Gammaproteobacteria bacterium
TGATGGAGTTCAAATGCGTTGAGTTTGTTGAGGAACTGATGTTCGGCCAGTGGCGGCGAAAACCGCTGCCGCGTTAGCAGTCCAACGACGGACGGCAATCAGTGAATATTGTAAAGCTAACAACATTCGTCATGTCCGCGCTAGGCATGGTGCTTGGGCACAGCGCAGACGTGCAAGACTTAACCGGAACCTACGACCTAGCGACGCTAACACCACTGCAACGGCCGGCTGCTTTTGGCAGCAATCAATTTCTCAGCACGGATGAGGCCGAAGCGATTCGCCACGCGGACGCCCGACGCAAAGCTCAAGATAGTGTGGCAAGTGACCCAAACCGCGATGCGCCACCCGTTGGCGGTGATGGTTCGCCCGGAGCCGCAGGAAATGTTGGCGGCTACAACGCGTTTTGGATTGACAACGGTAACTCAACGTTTCAAGTGGATGGCAAATTTCGTACTTCTATCATCACGCTCCCTGAAAATGGTCGCAGACCAGAATTGACCTCAGCAGGAAAAAAAGCGCGGGCAGAGCGTTACAAGAACTATCGGCCCAATCAGGGCAAGGCTTGGTGGGCCACACAAGTGGAAGAGGGCGGATACGGACCGTACGACGACATGGAGCTAAGACCGCTGGCAGAACGCTGCATCTTGGGCTTCGGCTCGACGGCCGGTCCACCCATGCTGCCGGTTCTGTACAACAATTTGAAACGCATCGTGCAAACGGATCGCCATGTCATGATATTGACCGAAATGGTGCATGACGCACGGCTGATACGCCTAAACTCTGAGCATCAACCCAACCATATTAGAAGCTGGATGGGGGATTCTATTGGACGATGGGATGGAGATACGCTAGTGGTCGACACAACCAACTTCGTCTCGAACCCAGCCCTTAATGGGGCGGACGAAAACCTTCGCGTGATCGAGCGTTTCAAAAAACAGTCNGACGGNTCACTGCATTACAGCTTTCGGGTTGAGGATCCGACTGTTTGGAGATCGGCATGGGAGGGCGACTTTCCGTGGCCGCTAACTGACGCTAAGGTCTACGAATACGCCTGTCACGAGGGTAATTATGCGCTGGGCAACATTATGCGGGGCGCCCGACTGCTCGAAGCAGACATCCAAAAAGAGATCCCGGTGAGCGAGGGGTAGGCGCNATATCGCGATATAANACATCACGATGTAAGATATTAAGATACTCTCGCGCCTGACGTAAGGTCTAATGCATGACATCCGCGATTTGCGATCAAATGGAGAACAGCATGAAGCATGTAGCGAACTGGACACGACAACACTGGCTGAAATTCGTCCTCGTGGTTGCTGCCTGTTCAGCGGCTGGAACACAGGTTGCAGCACACCACGCCTTCGGCGCAGAGTTCGATCCAAATCGACCCTTAGTGCTTCGCGGCCCGGTGGTTAAGGTCGAATGGGTGAACCCCCACGCTTGGATTCATNTNGAACACACCACAGAGGNTGGTGAGAAAGAAGTNTGGATGGTTGAAGGCGGCACGCCAAATACTNTGCTACGAAGCGGTCTCAANAAGCGCTCGTTAACNCCAGGAACATTCATCGTCGTCGATGGTTATCAGTCCAAGGATCGCTCGAAGCGAGCCAACGGCCGCGACGTCACGCTGGCCGATGGCCGCAAAGTGTTTATGGGCTCCTCGGGCACTGGTGCACCTCGAGACGGACGGGATCCCACTGAGGGATAACCCAGTGGTTGCTTATGCACCTAGGGCGATAGAGCCCTCGCGCTTCATCGTGCGATANAGCCGGTAAAAGCCCCATCCCGATAAACCGCTGATGACTGCAGCTACNCCAAAAACACCGGCACCAACGCCCTCCCAACTGCCGGGCATTAAGCCNCCTGATCGCCATCCTGTGTAGAGAATGATGCCCAAAAAGGGTGCTATGGCACCGCGCACACCGGTCAGCGTGACATGCAGGCCCATGTAGGCGCCGAGCTGATCAGGCTTAGCGAAATCATTGTGGCCGAGNTGCCAAGCCAATGAACCACCGCCCCGAGCAATACCCATGATCGTGCGGGCAATGACAAGCCAGANGAATGAACCAAGNATGGCGCCTATCATGGTCAGTAGCTGAGCCAAGATCCACAGTACGCTCTGACGAGAACGAAACTGCGCCACATGCACCCGATCAAGGTAATTTGCCCANAGCGGCATGGACAATAAGCTCACTGCGAAGGGAATCACCATCGTCAGCGCAATCGACTCCGTATAAGAGGCTTGCATTTGTCGGGTAATGATAAAAATCAACGGAGCTTCAATGAGCATGGCGCCAAAGCCNGCAGCAAACATATTGACCTGATACCAGCGAAACAGTCGATCCGTTCTTAAAATCTCNAAAAAGCNAATGGCCGTCCCNGGATTGCGACGCTCCCGGCGTTCGCGCACGCGTTGTCGGACCTCGCCAATTACNCGCACCTGAGCAAACAGGACCAAACCGAGGCAACCTAGGACTGCACCTGCCCAGTAAATCCAACCAACACTGTTCGGATAGGTGTCGAGCAGGGGGCCAATCGCTGATGAAATCAGCACCGTCACCACGGCATTAATCATCTGCAGCTGGCTAGTCGCCCGGGCGCGCTGATGGCGGGCATAGTTCAGGCTCCAAATCACGCTGCGTACGGTGACAACGCCTGCCAGCAACACGCGTGAAGCGATCATGCTGGAGACCAGCACAAAGGCGCCCCAATCACCGCTAGGCACTAATGCCACGGCAACAACGCAAGCAATAATCAGAGCTTGTAGCAGGCATGCGATGGCNACTTTGGAGCGACCAGCGGCAATCTTGCTCCAGAAAAAACTNGAGAGGTTCGCGAACATTGGCGCCGCNCTGATCAACGCAAGNGTCATCGGTTCTACCGCATAGATTTTCGCCGCGATGACGCCGACTACACCGCCCTCCAGCAACACTACGGCGCCCGGCAGGGTCAACTCTGAGGCTTTTTCNGCNCGAAAACTGCGTTCAACGGTTCGGCTTAGATCGAGGTTAGCCCAAGACATTGACGGGCGCAGCAGCTAACAAAGTCAAAGCAAGTACGACTCTATGATCAAGCAATTGATGGATCAGCGATTGGGGCCCCGGTTCATTGGATAGGGTTGCCAGCGCTCTAGCTGCACCTTGGGCAGCACAGTTGGATTCACGCAGCTCATAGGCCATCGACCGCGCAGCACGAGTGCCACCTCACGTCCCACACGACGCCGTGTCTCTGGTCGCATGCGCGTAGTGGCGGATGCGACGTGGGGGCTGACCAGCACATTTTCCATATGCAATAGTGGGTTGTCGGCATTAGGGGGCTCTTGTTCGAGGACATCTAAACCAGCCCCAGCGATGACCTTGTCATGCAGTGCCACGATTAACGCGGCTTCATCAATGAGTGGCCCTCGCGCCGTGTTTACGAGCACTGCCGTGTCCTTCATCTTGCTGAACGCGTCGGTGGAAAAAGAGTGGTGGGTTTCTTCATTGTGCGGGGCATGCACCGATAGATAGTCAGAGCGGCTGAGTAATTCATCCATGCTTACCGGTTCAACGCCGTCGTCTGAAATCGTGAGTTCACTGACGTAAGGATCAAAGGCAATAACATGCATGCCAAAGGACTTAGCGCGGCGTGCGGTGCACCGCGCCACATTGCCATAGGCGAATAAGCCGAGGGTTTGTCCCATCAACCTAGGGGTATGGTTTAACAGCGGACGCCCGGACCACCACTGACCTTCCGCCGCCATGCGATTCATGGTTTTCATTTGCCGCGCACAGCCGAGCAACATCATCATCGCGTGGTCAGCTACTTCTTCAATGAACACATCAGGCACATTTGTGACCACGATGCCGGCACGTGTCGCGGCCTCGATATCGACCATATCAACCCCCACACTGCCAACTCCGATAACCACACAATTTTCGAGTTGCTCAATGAGTGCCGCGTCAATCCGAAATCCCCAGGAGGTAATGATGCCGTCCATATGTTTGACCCCAGCGGCAAACTCCTCAGGAGTTTGTGCTGCAACCTCAATGATTTCGGCAACCGGATCTAGGGCTTCCAGTTCCAGTGAGTAGCGGATGGCTACCTCTTCTGGATTAGCCTGTCGCGGTAGTTGAATGCCGATTTTCTTTTTATTGCTGCTCACGTGCTTTGCCCCCTTGGCCTATATGCTCTGTTTGCAGTGTATCAGGCTTGCCGAAGCCATTGCGTTGACCCATTCTTTGAGCGTTGAGCCAACTTCAAGGAAGCCCCAAGCGTGTCGGATTCATTCACCATCATAGTGGCAGCCATCAGTGCCGCCCTCGGGGCCGGTTTGGTCTTTATGGCATTGAAAAATCGTAGCGAGCAACGGCTGCACAGTAAGGAAACTGAGATTGCTGCGCTCAAAGCAAAAGAGGCTGTCTTAGCGGAACGCCAGCAAGAACTGTCTGCGCAAAATACGCATCTGCAAGCGGATCTGGCGGCCAAAAACAACGAGTTTTCGTCGCTGCAGGGGCGCATGGACGAGGCACAAGCCAGCTTTACCGCTCGCGAAAAACTTTTACGCGAGTCCAATGAGCGTATGAAGGTCGAATTCGAGTCGCTAGCGACGAAAGTTTTGAACGCCCAAGGCGCCCAGCAGCGGCAATCACTCGATGTCATGCTGAATCCCTTTCGGGAGCAAATCGGCGACTTTCGCAAACGCGTTGAAGAGGTCTACCGCAGTGACACGAAAGAGCGCGCTTCGCTGCTCAAAGAAATGCAGAACTTGCAGTCTGCCAGCAACCGCATTAACGAAGAGGCAGAAAATCTGACGAAGGCGCTCAAGGGCGACAACAAGATCCAAGGAAACTGGGGAGAGCTAGTGTTGGAGCGGATCCTTGAGGATTCTGGGTTACGCAAGGACCATGAATATTTCGTGCAACCTTCCAGTCGCGACGAGCAGGGCAGAGTCAAGCGTCCGGATATCGTCATTCGTCTACCCGAAGGCAAGGATGTTGTGGTGGATTCGAAAGTCACTCTCGTGGCCTATGAACAAGCCCTCAGCACCGAGGACGAGCAAGCACGCCAAGTGTATTTGAAGCAGCACGTCGATGCCGTCAGGGGGCAAGTCAAAAAGCTTGCCGAGCAGGACTATGACCAGCTGCCAGACCTGCGCTCGCTGGACTTCGTGCTGCTGTTCATTCCCATCGAATCTGCCTTCACGCTGGCCATGGAGCTGGACTCGAAACTATTTGTCGATGCCTTTAACAAACGCATCATGCTGGTTAGCCCGACCACGCTGATGATGGCCCTGCGCATTATCGACAATCTCTGGCAGGTTGAGAAACAAAACCGTAACGCGCAAGACATTGCCCAGCGCGCTGGTGCCCTTTACGACAAGCTTCAAGGGGTCGTCGAGGAAGTAGATAAACTCGGTAAACAAATTGGCACGGTACAAGGCACCTATGACACGCTTTACGGTCGGCTTGCGGGCGGGCGCGGAAATCTGGTCGGCCAAGCGGAAAAGCTGCGCGAGTTAGGTGCTCCAGTGAAAAAAGTGATCGCTCCTCAGCTCAATGTCATCGGTGATGTTGAGCCTGAGTGATTAGGCCTGTGGTAGGGCAGACGTTTCGAGCATGCCTGCATGAATAAACTGCGGCGTTTCGCAAATCGTGTAGGGGTGAAGTTGGTTCGCTTGCAGTGGCCACCGCAACGTTCTTGCACCTTCGAGTTGTTCACGGCTGAGCTGTTCATCGCTGGGTTTGTGGGCCAAGCTATCGATCTCCTCCCAAATTGGGTTGAAGGCCATGAGGCGATCAAAGTAGCACCGACTTTCACCCCTAGAATCTGGAAGCTCTAATACTTCGATCTTTCCAATTGTGGCCCAGTGAGAAAACCAACAGGCCTTCTCATCGCGCACCGCAAAGAGCAAAGGCATGGACTCGCCACGGGACTGGGCAGCGTGGAAAAACGACTCAGCGACTCGCCATAAATTTTGATCTTTGAACAAACCGCCACTGTCTGCTTCTAACATTGTCTCGATGCTCTTCGGCGATACGACGGTTGCGAGGCAGTAATCTGCCACCTTAGTTGAATGAGTCATCATCTTTCCTATTACCTGTACGTTGCCTTCACCACAAGCGTCACATGACGAGTAAGACGCTTGCAACTGCTATGCTTGTCGCATGCCTGTTTCACGCATACAGACTTTTGGCGAGGCGAATGCTGGCTTAACCCAGTCACGGTCAAACGAACCAAACGCTCAAGACTCCGTTGCCAGCGCGCCCGTGCTCAACGCTCGAGAGGCAGCCCCAGCCGACTATTATCAGGTAAATTTTATTGAGGTATTCGAGTACGTGCTGGCTGCTTATGAACATGTGTTGCCCACAAAACTCGCACAATCGTTACATAACTATTTGCAGGCAGACGACGACGCCCAGCGTCTATTCGCAAGGTTGTTGACCCGCAAAGTTCCTGTCTTTCTCGAGCAATCACTGAGCTATGCCGAAGTCGGCGACACGACAAAGGCTTTGGAAAACCTAGCTGCTTACGGCTTGATCAGGCGCAACCCAGCCGTGCCTGCTGACAGGCTGCTCCACGCGCTGAAGAAATCGGCATTGCTGGACTATTTCGTCGCCGCAGCCGGATATCCGAAAAACTGGGCGAAGGAGCGTGTTAGCGAACACATTCTGGCCGTTCATACTGATAGGCGAATACGCCAAATCGTTAGTGACCATATTGTGTGGTTTAGTCTGTCCTCGCAGTCACATTGGCGTCTCGTTCAACTGCTCTATTTTGGTCAGTCAAATAAAGATTGGTCTGCGCATATTCGCCGCGACCTTGGGCATATGCGTTACGAGTCTGTTGAGCTATCACAACCTCGTTTTGCCAGTTCACAGAGTCTGCAAAACTTCTTAAGAGAACGAACGCTCCGCAGCCACATTTTTCGCCTAGATGAACACCCGTCACTGCTTCCCGGTTTAGTCAGGGCCCTAGGTGAACCGGTGGCGGACGCTGAAGCAGCTCGACTGCGGCAGCGCAACCTGCTGCGGCTTGGCAAATGGTGTGAACAGCACGAGGCGCTGGACGAAGCGCTCAGCGTATACCGTCAAGCAGAGATTGCCCCAGCTCGAGAGCGGCGCGTTCGTATTCTCGACAAGCGTGGTGACAACGAGGCGGCTCAACAATTGCTGGCGCAAATTGCCCAAGCACCGTTGAGCGCAACCGAGCAGATTTTCGGCGAGCGATTTGGCCAGCGCGGCGCCGGATATCAACCGCCTACGACAGTTTGGTCAATCGACCACGACTGCAATTATGAGACGCCGACTGTGGAAAATTTTGTGCTTCACACACTGCTTCAAGAGCAAGGTGGTTGGGGTATTCACAGCGAAAATGCGTTACTTAAAACCTTCACCGGGTTGATCTATTGGGGGGCTATCTTTGCCCCAGTACCCGGAGCGTTTACTAACCCATTCCAGAGCGCGCCGCATGATCTGATGGCGCCCGAGTTTGCCTCAACCCGAGTAAAACAATTGCAAAATATTGAGGCTCGCGCAGCAGACGATCGGGCTCTCGTTGAACTGATGCAGGACACTGCCAGCGAAAAGTGGGGCACCGCCAATCCTTTGGTGAGTTGGGGACTTTTGCAATCGGTATCTCTTGACGATTGGCTGGAGGCTGTGCCACCAGGTTGGGTACGCCGGCTAAGTGCTTTTTTGATTCGAAATCTAAACGACTACCGCAAAGGCTTTCCAGACCTGTTTCTTTGTTACGACGATCTCCGTGCCGAGTTCGTCGAGGTCAAAGGGCCAACGGACCAAATACAGCCCCAGCAGCGGGCCTGGTTTCGCGTATTTCGTGACATGGGCATCGACGCGCGCGTGATCAAATTGAAGATCACCAAGTGAAGCCGCTAGCCGTTCGAGACTTAGCTTCTTTCGTATTCAGACACGGCGATTTGTATCCCAGCGGCGAAGGACGCAGCGTCGAGGCATGGGAGGGAACGGCAGCGCATACCGCCATGCAAAAAGCTCGGACTGCAACGGATACGCGCTACGCAAAAGAAGTCAGCCTGAAGATATCCGTTCGCTTAGTGGATGAAGACTGGCAGTTGCAAGGTCGTATTGACGGACAAACCCAAAGTGATAGCGGCGAGCAAATCGTCGAAGAATATAAAACATCGCGACGCTCCCAACCTACGCTCCGAGCTACCGACGAAGCGCAAGCCTGGCTCTACGCCGGAATGCTCTGCCACCGTGATTCCGATATCCCAAGGGTTTGTACGCGCGTGATCTATCTCACTCCGCAGGGAGACGTGTTACGGGTATTTGAACATACGCTCACGCGTCCTGAGGCGTTGCTCTTTTTAGCCTTTGTACTTAAGTGCTACGACACATTTTTGCAGGCCATCGCAGCAAGAGTAAAAAAACGCTCAGCCTGGGCTCTAGACCTAAGTTTCCCCCACGACCATTTTCGAAAAAATCAGCGAGCCATGGCAGGCCAGGTCTATAAAACTATTATTCAAGGCAATAATTTATTGCTGGAAGCGGCAACCGGTAGCGGTAAATCCCTCGCCGTATTGTTCCCGGCATTCAAAGCACAGTCACGAGACGAGCAGTTCTTTTTCCTGACCAGTCGAAATCGAGGGGCAGACGCAGCCATCAATGCAGCGCAACTCATCGCCTCGGACGATGCGCCGCTGCGCGTGGTACAGATCACTGCCAAAGAGAAAACCTGCCCACAAACCGAAATGGTCTGTGACGCGGCGGTATGTCACAACGCTGCGGGTTATTACACGAGGCTATCGGCGGCCCTAACCGCGCTAGAAAGCAGCAGCATCGCCGATCGTCAGATGATTGAAAGCATCGCAGCCAAGCACTCACTGTGCCCATTTGAACTGAGCCTCGACAGTGCGATGACAGCGGATCTTGTCATCGGCGATTACAACTACGTTTTTGATCCCTCCGTCCGACTGCAACGTTTTGCCTACCAAGCCAATCGCTCATTGCTGATAGATGAGGCGCATCAACTCAGCAATCGGGTTAATGACATGCTCAGTGTTGAACTGCGATTAAGCGATGTCTTAGCCGCTTCAGATCAAGCCTCCTCAGAGATTGCTGAGCCTTTGGCAAAGCTCAGGACGGTGATGGACTCGCTGGGCGACACCGCTCAGTCAGGTCGGGGCAATCAG
>PBTJ01000074.1 GCA_002726925.1 Gammaproteobacteria bacterium
TTCGGCAGAAAGCCGATTGATGTACACCGACATGTTGTAGAAACCCAACCCTGAACTGACGGTCTGGATCAGCAGCAACACGCCAACGATCACCCAGCCATAGCGTTGCGTACTCGAAGGCTGTGAGGTTTCGTTTATCATAGGCGTCGATGGGTTGGTTCTTAGTCGGTAGCCCCCCAGCGCAATGCACGATGAGCAGCGCAGCCCCCGACTATAGAATCCGTACCGCGAAACGTCTATGTTGGCGCCGAAAAGAACAACGGGGGAAGGGTGTGGAACTGCAGGATAAAATCATAGTCGTCACCGGTGGCGCCAGTGGTATTGGCCGCGAGATGTGTCACCGTTTTACCCGCGAGGGAGCGAAGAAGGTCATCGTCGCTGACCTCAACGGCGATGGTGCCAAGGCGGTGGCAGATGATATTGGCAGTGTCGGCCACGCGGTGGATGTGAGCTGCGAGCAAGACCTCATCAATCTTATTGAAGACACAGAAGCGCACTTCGGACCCATTGATCTGTTCTGCTCCAATGCGGGTATTGCCATCGGTGTCGACATCTTCGAGCCAGACGAGCTGTGGCACAAAATTTGGCAAGTAAACACCATGTCCCATATCTGGGCAGCACGGCATTTGGTGCCGCGCATGATCGCGCGCGGCGGCGGCTACCTGCTAAATACTGCCTCGGCAGCTGGGCTGCTAAGCCAAATTGGTTCTGCCCCGTACGCGGTAACTAAGCACGCGGCCGTGGCGTTGGCCGAGTGGTTGTCGATCACCTATGGCGATCAGGGCATCAAGGTATCGGTACTGTGCCCACAGGCGGTGCGCACCGCGATGACGGCCGATGGTCCAGGGGTTGCTGGTGTCGATGGCATGATCGAGCCGCAGGAAGCGGTAAATGCTGTGGTCGAAACGCTGCGTGAAGAACGCTTCTTGGTGCTACCACACCCGGAGGTGGCTGAGTACATGCAGCGAAAGACGGCGGACTATGACCGCTGGCTAAAGGGTATGCGTCGCCTGCAGGGTCTTTATACCGCCTCGCAGTAAGGCTTCAAGGGGTGCTATGCAAATAGGCTTAGGCAGCGTCGATATAGCCGTTCAGGCGCAGCGCTTCGATCAGGCCAACCAAGATCAAATCCGTGACCACATGATCGAATAAGTCTTCGCGGTAAAAAAGGCTCGAAAACCCCCCCGTGGCAATGACCAAGGGGGCATCATCGGCGAAAGCTTCTGCGGTGATCCGCGAGACCAGTTCACGCACCATGCCAACGTTGCTCCAATAGAGGCCGCTTTGAATACTCTCTATCGTGGTNTTACCCACGGCAGTTCGCGTGGGTTTGATCTCCACTGAGGGTAACTTGGAGGTTTTCGCTTCCAGCGCCTCCATGGCCAAGCGCATGCCCGGCATGATGTTACCGCCCAAAAACACGCGCTCCTTGGTGATGGCACAAACGGTCGTTGCCGTACCAAAATCCACCACGATCAAATTGCGATCGGGGAATAACTTNACAGCACCCATGGCNTCGGCAATGCGATCACTGCCGACTTCTTTGGGATCCTTGTAGGCGATCTTCAGCCCGGTCTTGAGTCCGGGACGCAAGATCATGGGTTCAATNTCGAAGTACTTCTGGCAGCAGGACCGTAGGGTGTAATTGAGCTCCGGCACGACGGAGGAGATGGCTACTGTGTCGATGCTCTCTGGTTCAATACCGTTCTCACGCAGCGCCCCGCGTAAAAATACGCCGATCTCATCCGAGGTGCCTCGGCTGGTTGAAGCATAACGAAACTGACTGACCAGCTCAGNAGCCTCAAAGACGCCACAGAAAATCTGGCTGTTGCCGACATCGAGCACCAAGATCATCAGGCGATATCCTGCAGCGGCAAGGAGTCTTCTGCTACGTCGACGGNTACGTTGTCGATCAGTCGCACGGCTTCATCGCCCGTGCCGATGACCACTGCACCGCAGCGGCGAACACCAACAGTTTCGACGTAGGCTACCTGCATGCCCGCTGCCCGCAGCCCTTGCCATGCGTGTTCATCATCCACCGCGTTGGCCAAAAGTTGATTGAACCGCCCGGCTAATTGCCGACCTGCATGGTNCAACAATTGATTGCGCGAGGACATGGCCAGCCCGTCGNGCTCGCGCACGATCTCGCAGCCAACGATTTCNACCGGCATGAAAAAAGTGCGGCACATATCTTTTATTAGCGTGAATTGCTGAAAGTCTTTTAGCCCAAAGTAGGCACGATCTGGGCGTACAAGGTTCAGCAGCTTCATCACAACGGTTAACACGCCGGTAAAATGTCCGGGCCGGTCGATGCCGCACAGCTGCTGTGAAAACGATTCCTCATTGAGTTGGTATCGATAACCGTCCGCATAGATTTGTGAGTAGTCTGGCAGTAGCACCCAATCAACCCCGGCGGCCCTGGCGGCGGCCAGATCGGTCTCCAGCGTGTTGGGGTATTTGGCTAGATCGGCAGGGTCGTTGAACTGGGTGGCATTCACGTAAATCGACAGCACCGTAACGTCGTTATTTTCCACACTCGCGCGTAGCAACGACAAATGCCCTTCGTGCAGGGCACCCATGGTGGGCACGAAGCCCACGCTACCGCGTAAAGCTGGCCGTTGCGCCTGCCACTCGCTTAAGCAGTGAACGATGTTCACCGGTAAACCTCTTCACAGTTAGGAAATGCCCCCTTGCCGACGTCGTGGTGAAAGGCATTGACGGCATTACTGAGCTGACGGTGACCGTCGAGGTAGTGGCGCAAAAACTTGGGTTTAAAACTCGGCTGCATACCCAGCATGTCTTGCAGCACCAACACTTGACCGTCGGTATACGAGCCAGCACCAATACCAATGGTGGGAATATCAAGACTCTGGGTGATCTGTCGCCCAAGGTGTTGCGGTACGCATTCAAGCACCATGGCAAAGCAGCCAGCCTCTTGCAGCGCCATAGCATCGCGATAAATTTTTTCCGCATCGGACTCGGTGCGGCCTTGCACTTTATGCCCGCCGAGGCCCTCTACAGATTGTGGGGTTAGACCCAAGTGGCCCATCACTGGCACACCAGATTCCACAACATGGGCGATGGTATCCAGTTGCCCTGCAGCGCCCTCAATCTTGATGGCATTACTGCCCGCCTGCATTAGCTCGCATACCGCGTCGAGCACTTCACCTCGCTCACGCCGAGCCGCCAAAAACGGCATATCACCAACAATGAATTTGTCCGGCGCACCTCGTCGCACAGCAGCGATATGCATCGCCATCATGGATACAGTTGCGTGAACAGTGCTGTTGAACCCGTGCATCACCATGGCGAGGCTGTCGCCTACCAAGAGCGTGTCCATGTCGGATTCGTTGAGTAACTGAGCAGACCAGTAGTCGTAGCAAGTCACCATGGAAATTTTTTCCGCAGCCACCTTACGACGATGAAAATCGTGAAGCTTCATATTTCCCTCCGGTACCTGTCCATACATCAAACGCAGCGCGTCCAAGTCCCTGATGGGTGGATCAAGTCCTAATTTTTAGTGGCACTCTTGAGGTGCCTCATTTGCGAGGATCGAACATCCTCTCCATCCCTCTATTTTCCCTTGATATGCCTTGGGCATATCTCTATAGGGCTGTCGTTCCAAATCCCCTTACGTTCCTGTTATCGGAACCTCGCCTTTGGCTTGGCTCGCGTCGGCGTCTGTGTCATTAAAAGCCAGCTGGTGTTTTTCGACACCTGCCGCTCGGTTTGATCACTGCGCTAGACAAACTTACTTGAAGCACGGGAATAAAATCAATCAGCGATTTTGCGCGGCCCAGAAAGGGAGTAGCCGGGAGTACTAACTCAGGAGCGTCTGCACGGCCCGTTTCGTCAGCACCTTAATGAGGTGGGCGCGATACTCCGCCGATGCATGCATATCGCTATTAAAGCCAGCGTCAGGTATGTCGACGGCATCAACGGCTTGCGGAAGAAACTCTTGGTTCAAAGCTTCTTCCATCGCGCACGCGCGAAATGCGCAGGGACCTGCCCCAGTCACACCAACGCGCACGCCATCGGCGTAGCGCGCAACCAGAACACCAACCACCGCATACCCTGACGCCGGATGGCGAAATTTCTCATACACCGCCTGCAGCGGTGGTGAGAAATCCACGCTGACGACAATGTCGCCTGCATCAAGGGCGGTTTCGAACAAATCGAGAAAGAAGTCGTCTGCAGGTGTCTGTCTGTCTTGGGTATTCACCACGGCTTTCATAGCAAGCAGGGCGGCGGGCAGGTCAGCGGCGGGATCGGCGTTGGCGATGGATCCACCCAAGGTGCCGCGATTGCGCACTTGGTTATCGCCGATAGCGGCGGCAACCTGGCCCAGCACCGGCATGTGCTGCTGTATCAGAGCACTGTCTGCGACTTCGTTATGCCGGGTCAGACCACCCACTCGTAACGTCGCACCATGGGCGTCGTTCAATTGTGCTATGCCCTGCAGCTCGCTGAGAGATGACAAATCTATGAGGTCTGACGGCGCAGCCAACCGTTGCTTCATGCTGGGAATCAGCGTCATGCCACCGCTGACATACATTGGATCTTCAAGCGTCGCATAAAGCGCCTTAGCATCTGCCAACGAAGTGGGTCGATGATAATCGAAGGCGTGCATATCAATCAGGCCTCGCGGGCTAAGGTGTTCGTCGCAACCATCATGCTCGCGCCCTCGGCGACGGCTTCGACGATATTTTGGTAACCCGTACAGCGGCAGAGATTGCCCTCTAAGCCCTGACGTATTGCCTGCGCATCTAAGTTCGATGACTGCTGCGCGATATCTACTGCCTGCATGATCATGCCCGGCGTGCAGAACCCACATTGCAGCGCATGGCAGTCACGAAAGGCTGCCTGCATGGGGTGCAAGTTTTCGATGCTACCCAGACCTTCGATGGTCAAGACTTCGCAATCGTCGGCTTGCACTGCGAGTACTGAACAGGACTTTACCGCGGCACCATCGAGGTGGGTGGTGCAAGCCCCACATTGGGAGGTATCGCATCCCACGTGAGTACCAGTTAGACCCAAGTGCTCACGGAGCAAGGTCACCAGCAGCGTGTTCGGTGCAACGCTCAAGCCATGAAGTTCGCCGTTTACAGTAACGGTAATCTCGATTTTTTGACCAGTTGAATCGCTCATCAACACTAAAGCGCTAAGACCATGGCGAGGATCAATACGACGAAGGCAGTGGCCCAAATAAATCCGGTACCGTCAGTGGCGCGCTCAACCGGTGGCTTGTCTTGTTCAGGTTGCTGCGCAGCGGCGGTTTCTGCTGTCGGCGCCTCTGTAGATGCGCCGTCTTGTTCTTGATTCTTGTGCATAAAGGCCTCGCTAAAAGATGCGAAAAAATCGTCTGCCATTTTCTTGGCGGCGCCGTCGATTAACCGTGAACCTATTTGAGCCAGCTTACCGCCCACACTGGCTTCTACTTGATACACCAATCGCGTCGCTGGGCCATCGGGCCTATCCGGCAGCGCCTCGAGGTTCACATCAGCATGGCCCTTGGCGACACCGGCGCCACCTTTCACATCGCCGTTAAGTGTATAGCCGTTGGGTGCTTGCACATTGGTCAACGCCAGTGCGACCTGAAAAACTGCATTCACCGGCCCAACCTTGGCTCGCACTGACGCTTGCAAATGTTGTGCATTGATCTGCTCCAAAGATTCGCAGCCAGGAATACTGGCCTGCAGCATCGCCGGATCGTTCAGTGCCTGCCAAACCGAATTTAGATCGGCGCCTATGGTGTATTCGCCTCGTTGCTGCATCGCTTTGTCGTCTTCGCCGATTGATTAGAAATTATATGGGTTCGCCCAGCGCTGCGGCTCGATCAAGGCGACTGATCTCATCTGCAGCTAGATAACGGCAAGCCAGCAGCAAAGCGACAACGCTTAGGGTAAACGCCCCCAACCCCCAAGTCATCGCCAACTGCAGGGCCTCTGCGCTNTCCANGCCTGAGCGATTATAGAGATCGCTAAACTGACCGATCAAAAATGGCCCCAAAGCCAGACCAACAAAGGTATTCATCAGCAGGTAATAGGCTGATGCCGTGGCACGCATGCGAGGCATCACCAAATCATTGACCGTGCTGGCGGCGCAGCCAACCCATGCTGGTGAGATCACGCTGAAGAGAAAACTGTAGATATAGGCCATTGCGATANTGTCGGTATACAAAAAGCCTAGGGCAAATGGCACTGCCAACACCGGTACGGCAAGTCCTACATACAGCCGCGCATTAACGGTTTTGGCGCGAAAGTGATCCGCCACNATGCCGCCTAGGACAATGCCGATGAAGCCGCCCACCGCCGAACCTAGGCCAAGGTAGAGGCCAGCATCAGCAATACTCTCACCGTGAAAGCGCTGCATAAACGGNGGTGACCAAAAACCAATGCCATANGTGACAAAGGAGATGGCTGGAAAACCCACGGTAACGGCCAAGAACGCCTTGGACTTGAACATCATGCCGTAGCAGGCAGGGTCCGTGAGCTTTTGATAGTGAATCCAAGTNACGGTGATATACACTCCGATGCCCAGTGCCACCCATTGCAGCAAGGTCGGCATGGCGACGTGCAGCGCGTAAAACAATAGGCCGACCAAGCCAGCTGCCACGACGTTTACTGCCACCGCGCGCAGGCCGCCAGCGTTGTACAAGGCCACAATTGAGAAGCCCGGCAGCACACTCATAAAGGAGTTGCCTGCGGATTTAAAGGGTTCTGGATGCTCCGGTGTCACCAATCCCTCGGAGGCACCGCGAATCGGTTCCTTTAATGACCAAACCCAAATAGCCATCAGGATACCGGGAATACCTACCGCTAAAAAAGCTGCTTGCCATGCCTTGATACCAAGCGGCGCGAGGGTTGGGTCCGGGTACCAAGCGTGCCAAGACTGGACGATCGCGCCACCCAAGAACAGGCCAATGCCCGAGCCGAGATAAATGCCGCTGGAGTAAATCGCTAGCACCGTTGCCCGCACCTTGGGCGAGAAGTAATCCGAAATCATGGAGAACGCTGCAGGTGTCGCGCTGGCTTCGCCGATGCCCACACCAAAGCGGCAAAAGGCCAGGTGACCAAAACTCTGTGCAAAGCCCGATAGCGCAGTCATAGCGCTCCAAAAAGACAGGCCGAGGGATATGAGCTTTTTGCGATTCCATACATCCGCCAGTCGCCCTAGCGGAATGCCAAAGACGGCATAAAAAACGGCGAAGGCAGTGCCGTATAGAAAG
Organism: Gammaproteobacteria bacterium; assembly: GCA_002726925.1. Classification (GTDB taxonomy): domain Bacteria; phylum Pseudomonadota; class Gammaproteobacteria; order Pseudomonadales; family Azotimanducaceae; genus UBA4421. Next base: position 7,229 of record PBTJ01000074.1, read on the forward strand.
CCGATTTCCGCATCGCCAATGCCTAGATCGAGCTTAATCTCTTCCGCCAAAATCGAAAGAATCTGCCGGTCTATGAAGTTGAAGATATAAACGAGGATCAATACAAAAAGTACGTACCGGCCGTAATCTGGCCCGCCTACTTGTTCTAACGGTTGCGCTTCCTGGGCACCGGCACCCCCTGCGCCCTTGCTGCTGTCTATATCACTCAATCAATGTCTCCCCGTGCCAATGCTCTTTGCGAACGAAGTCAGCAACCGGCTTTCGCGTCAATTTCGTCAATTGTTTTACCGGCTGCCCCATGGGAATCATGGCTGCCAGAGCCATCTCGTCAGGCACGCCGAAATGCGCTTTGACGTCGGTCTCCGCCCCCGCTGCGAAGGTGGTCAGCGTACCACCTAATCCTTCATGGCGCGCCGCTAACAATATGTTCCAAACGAAGGGATAAATCGAGGCGCCGGAGATGACGCCAACGCGATCCAAGTGCCTATCAAAAGAGGCCACCACCGAGAGATCGACGAAGACCAGCAACAACACTGGTGCGCCGGTGAGGTTGTCGAGCATGCGTTCCGGCACTTGGGTGGCAGCCACTTCCTCATCGCTTACCCGACTGGTGTTTATCGTATTCAGTGGCGCTTCACCCGCTTTCACTTGCGCCACATAGCGCTGCATTTGCGGCGCAATAAGCTCGCGAAGCACGGCGCGGGAGGAATCTTCACGCACCACAAGCACTTTCCAGCCCTGCCGGTTACCCCCGCTAGGAGCAAAACGCGCCTCTTCCAAAATCTTCGCGATGGTCCCATCGCTGACAGGTTGATCGGTAAATTCCCGCGCAGCGAACGTCGTGCGCATCACCTCATACAGCTCCATTGCCCTCTCCTCTANCGTGGCCCAGCAAAAACTCGCCGGCTGGGCTGAAGATCATAGCCTTCGCTCAAGAAGAAAAGCGAACCAAGACCAGTCCCGCATGCGACAAGAAAATGCGGATAATGGGCCATGAGCCGAATAGTCTTGCTGAACAAACCCTACAACGTGCTGTCCCAGTTCTCTGACGATCAAGGTCGGGCAAATTTGGGCGACTACGTGCCCATCGCCAATGTTTACCCAGCGGGACGACTGGATCGCGACAGCGAGGGGCTGATGGTGCTGACCGACGACGGCGCCCTGCAGCACAAAATCGCCAGCCCCGAGGGCAAGATGAGTAAAACCTACTGGGTTCAGGTAGAAGGTGCGCCGACGCCTGATGACCTTGCCCCTCTTGGCGGTGGCATTGAACTAAAGGATGGCGTGACACTACCCGCAACTTGGCAGTTGGGCATACCTGACCATGGGCTATGGCCACGCACACCACCCATTCGGGCGCGTCAATCCATACCCGACACTTGGTTAACCCTGACGCTGAAGGAGGGCAGAAATCGTCAGGTAAGACGCATGTGCGCCGCGTTAGGATTTCCCGTGCTTCGGTTGATTCGCTATCGGGTCGGCTCTTGGACGTTAGATGGTCTCAAGTCTGGTGCATGGCGAGAGGTCTAGGGTCTCTCGCGACAGCGTAGCGTTAGCCCATATCACCGTTAAACATCAGTTCGCTTAACGCTTTGCGCGAAGAGGGTACTTCGCGCTCGCGCAGCGGATCCGGCAGCGCCTCAGCGGGCGCGGGGTGACCGAACGCGATCAGCGCTTGTGTCGAGAAATATTCGGGCAGCTTGAGCGCATCAGCTGCCTGATCGTGGTGAAACCCCCACATGGCGTGAGCGGCCAAACCCATATGCTGGGCCTGTAGCGCCATACTCATCCAAGCGCTGCCGGTATCGAAACTATGCGTCGCCGCGGGAGCGTCGTTGGCTTCGAAGTGCGTGCGTGCAACCAGTGCGACCAAGGCCCCAGCTTTCGCTGCCCAGAGCTTGTTTACATCCATCAGAAGACCCATCAGCGGTTGCCACTGCGGTGTATCTGGCAAGGCATAGACGAAACGCCAGGGCTGGGAGTTAAAACAAGACGGCGCCCAACGACCCGCCTCACACAGGCTTTGCACCTCGGCAATGGTCAGCGCCTGACCACTCATCGAGCGCAGCGACCACCGTAGCCTGAACTGATCGCTAGTTGTTGCCTGCGCCGATCGCTGAGAGAAGTCAGCGTTCGTGAGTGGTGTATCGATATTTGTCATTGTTCACCTCTTGTATCGGTTAATCCTGAATACCTAATGGTTTTTACACGACGACCATGAGCTTTGCGTACTTTTTTGGCGCGCTGGGGCGTTCGCAAAAGTAGCGTTGAGCTGGGGTAAATCTTCGTTATCCTTCGTCGGGACAGGCGCCCGATTTATCGTTGGATTACCAACAATGTCTTCGCTGCATCAAAGTCTTCGCAGCATCAAAAAGCCCAGCGCCGCAACCGCAGCGTGTCGTGAGATTTAGGCCATTGCGAATGCGGGGTGTGGCCGGCTTCGCGCTTTCTCTAACGAAACCTACGTTTGGCGGCAAATCTGTTGGGCGACGATCACAAGTCGCGCGGGCAACTAGCCCTAATTACATAGGGCCACTA
>PBTJ01000075.1 GCA_002726925.1 Gammaproteobacteria bacterium
ACAAACACACCATAAATCCGCGCGGCTGGGTTCAAGAGGAAGAAAACTTGAAGGTGCGCTTGAATGATGCGGGAAGCCGAGAAGTTCTAGCAAAAGAAGTGGGGCTAGCGCGGTACGAGCGCATCGTAGGTTGGGATTGGACCCCGGGGCAACGCTACTGGACCGAAACAGAGTCTTTTTGGGCTGAGGCGCGGCGCCAGTGGAAAACCGCGCTAAGCAAGCCTGGGAGCCTGCATATCCAAAAAGAAGTCAACGGGGTACCGCTTTACGCGACGATGTTTGAACTGGCTCGGTCAACGCAGGAGTCTGCCCCAGAGGTCATGTCTCAAAAAATCGCCGAAACGATAGAGCGCTACCTTTCCCGACGAAATTAGCGGCGTTTTGCCAAGCGCAAGGGTCACACAGCTGTTAGGCTTTTCTCTTGGTGAGTGCGTACGCGCTATCGTGTCGATCGGCCTCTCCATCACTGAAGCTTACTTTGCTGGTCTTGAATGAGAAAAATGCCTAAAACTCCTGAGCCAAACANATGTAGCCTCCTCGCTTTGCTTATTTGCTTACCGCTCTTGNTTTTATCNTCGCTTNCNCAAGCGAANATTCTCTATGAGGAACGGTCGTTGTATACACGCCTGATCGTNGATGACNNAGGGAGNATTCGCTGTTTGAAGTTCACNCTGGTCCGTNAGAACAGTCGACAGACCTGTATAGATCGCAACAACCCTCAGCGNNTGGTATTCGACTATGCCAAGATGACTCTGTCTGCGCTGCTGCTGAAGCCTGATCCTGAGCGCATTCTCATCATTGGNNTNGGGGGCGGTACNCTGCCCAANGCGCTACGAGATATTTTACCTGGCGCGGTGATCGATACAGTGGAGATTGACGANGCCGTGGTGCGGGTGGCGAAACAATTCTTTGGCTTTGCCGAAGANAAGCAAAATCGGGTTTNTGTGCAGGACGCGAGNGTTTTTGGTAAGCGCGCAGCACTGCGCGGTGAGCAGTATGNCCTGATCATTCTCGATGCGTTCGACGGCGAGTACATTCCCGAGCATCTCATGACCGCAGAGTTTCTCAGCGAGATGCGCGGCTTGCTNAGCAACGACGGGGTGCTNGTGGCNAANACCTTCGCCAGCAGCAAACTCTACGACTACGANTCGGCGACCTATGCCGAGGCNTTTGGTGGGTTCTTGAACTTTCGTCTTCCGACTTCAGGCAATCGNGTCATNTTGGTGCCTCAGGCAAGACTCGACTTTGATGCGCGTAGGCNNCTGGATCGTAAAACNCTNCGGGCCAACGCNGACACCTTAAAGGTGTCCATGGCGCCCTATGATGTGCCGCTCAATCGCTACGTGGGCACCTTGCTATCGCTTAGCAAGCAGAAGCCGGATTGGGATCANCGCNTCCGTCCGCTGACAGATCAATTCTCNCCAGCCAACGTGCTGCAAAGTCAGTGAGCTANGCGTTACTGGTTGGCCCAGTACTCGTCTTTNAGCAGCCGCTTATAAAGCTTACCGGTTGGATGACGGGGTAATTCGTCTCTGAAATCGATNNTGCGCGGACACTTAATACTGGACAGTTGCGAACGGCAATAGTCGAGCAGTTCGACTTCCATCTCAGGGGTACCCATNGCCGGGTCGCGTAGCTGTACCACCCCTTTTACCTCTTCGCCAAAGTCCGGGTTAGGTACGCCAAATACTGCTACATCGACCACGGCGTCGTGAGTAATCAGGGCGTTCTCCGCTTCTTGNGGGTAAATGTTCACGCCGCCGGAAATGATCATGAAGTGCTTNCGGTCGGTCAGGTACAGGTAGCCGTCTTCATCGAGATAGCCNACATCNCCCAAGGTCGACCAACCCTGAGGGTGCCGCGAGTCGNTGGTCTTACTTTCGTCTTTNTAATATTCGAACGTGCCGCCGCCNTCCATGAAGATNGTGCCAGACTCGCCCACGGGGACTTCTTCGCCGTGCTCATTNCAGATATGCAGTTCACAAGTCAGCGGCTTGCCCACCGAGCCTTTATGCGCCAACCACTCTTCGGAGTTGAGTTGCACAAAGCCGTTGCCTTCCGTACCTGCGTAATACTCGNAAATCACNGNCCCCCACCAGTCNATCATTTGTTCTTTGATCGGTATGGGNCATGGGGCTGCAGCATGAATCGCNCATTGCAGTGAACTGACGTCATACTTAAGACGTACCTCTTNTGGNAGCTTGAGCATGCGCACAAACATGGTGGGNACCCACTGGCTGTGNGTGATCTTNTAGCGCTCNATGCATTCNAGCGCGAATTCGGCTTCAAAGTGCTCCATGACNACGACCGCCACGCCGGCGCGGATGCAGTTCATGGTGAAGGCCAGTGGTGCTGCGTGGTAGAGGGGTGCAGGNGACAGGTAGATCGAGTCTGCGCTTGCGCCGTAGAGCACTTTCAGCAAATCGACGCCNTCTTCCTCGCCGTAATCTTGCTCAGGCAGTGGCCGCTTAACGCCCTTGGGATAACCCGTGGTGCCAGACGAATAGAGCATGGCCGCGCCTTCGCTTTGATCCGCAATAGGCTGATCGGGCATGGCAGCAATGGCGTCTTCCCAACTGGCAAAGCCGTCGATGGTGCCATCGAGCATGTAGCACTGCTCAACGATCGGCATTTTGCCGACCAAGGGTTCCACGACTTCTTTGCGGGCATGGGAGGTGATGAACACCCGCGCCTCGCAGTTGTTCACGATGTAATCCACCTCTGCTTGCTGCAGCCGCCAGCTGATGGCGGTGTAGTAGATGCCCGCGCGTTGCGCTGCCCAGCAAATTTGGAAAAAGCGCGGGTGATTCTCTAGCAAAATAGCGATGTGGTCGCCGCGCTCTAGGCCGAGCGAGCGAAACAGTTGGGCACCTTGGTTAGCGGTGGCCTCAAGCTCGGCAAAGGTTACGGTATCGCCGGTCTCTGCCATGATATAGGCCGGCTTGTCTGGGTGGCTGGCAGCGATCTCCGCTGGACTCATATATTTCTCCCCAAAATAGATTGAGCCAAATAGCTAATATTCTGTCTTTTCCCAGAAAAAGGTTCCCTTTTTCAGGTTGCTCGTTAATCGCTAGCGACGTTCAATCTTAGTGACACCGAGTTCATGCAGTATCGCAACCCCGTCGGTGCCGGTCCATCAGGAAAGACATGCCCAAGATGGGCTTCACATCGCGCGCAAAGTACTTCAATGCGGCGCATTCCAAGCGAATTGTCTTCACGGTTTATTACTGCTTCTGATTCCAGTGGCGCGTAAAAACTTGGCCATCCACAACCCGCATCAAATTTGGTTTCAGAGTCGAACAGCGGTGCGTCACAGCATTTGCAGAGATAAGTGCCGGGACGCTTTTCGTCCCAGTAGATGCCGGTAAAGGGCCGCTCCGTGCCTGCTTGACGGGCAACGGCATATTCTTCTGGCGATAGTTGCGCCTGCCACTGCGAATCGGTTTTAACGATCTTGTCTGTCTGCGCGCTCACAATTACCTCTTTTTCTTGACTTAGTTGATGCTAAGCCAAAGACGGCGCCTTAGACTAGTGCTCTTCCGCATTCTTCTGTGCCGCCTGATGGCACAGAAGAATGCGACCTTAATTTAGGAAGGCTCATGACACAGGCTGCACCGCTTCAACCGCCCACGAGGACCATTCGCAAGTCTGACAAGCTGGCGGACGTTTGTTACGACATCCGCGGACCGGTGCTCACGGCGGCCAATCAGCTGGAGGCCGAAGGCCATCAGATCCTGAAGCTGAATATTGGCAATCCGGCGCCATGGGGTTTTAGCGCGCCAGAGGAGATTCTGCGCGACGTGGTTCGCAACATCCCCAACTCTCAAGGCTACAGTGATTCCAAAGGCCTGTTTGCTGCACGCAAGGCAGTGATGCAGTACTGCCAGCAAATCAACATTCGCGACGTGGATGTAGAAGACATTTATATCGGCAACGGCGTGTCGGAACTCGTCGTGATGTCGATGCAAGCACTGGTCAACGACGGCGATGAAATACTGGTGCCCTGCCCCGACTTTCCGTTGTGGAGCGCGGCCGTCAATCTCTGCGGTGGCACGCCAGTGCATTACTTATGCGACGAAGAAGACGATTGGCAACCAGACCTAGCGGATATTCGCAGCAAGATCACGCCGAAAACTCGCGGTATTGTTGTGATCAACCCCAACAACCCCACCGGTTCGGTATATACCCCGAAGATGCAGCAAGCGCTGATCGATATCGCGCGCGAGCACGACCTAGTCGTTTTTGCCGACGAAATTTACGACAAGATTTTGTTCGATAACGAGCAGTACATTCCGCTGGCCTCCTACGCCGACGATCTGCTTTGCATGACTTTTAGCGGTTTATCGAAGTCTTATCGGGTGGCTGGTTTTCGTGCTGGCTGGATGGTGGTCAGCGGTGCCCGTGAGCGCGCGTCAGACTTTATTGAAGGCCTGACCATTTTGGCGTCCATGCGGCTATGTTCCAACGTGCCGAGCCAGCATGCCATCCAAACCGCGCTGGGTGGCCATCAAAGTATTTTTGAACTTACCGCACCGGGCGGACGGCTCTATGAACAGCGCAATCTGGCATGGGAGCTGCTGAACGACATCGACGGTGTATCCTGCGTGAAGCCAAAGGGCGCGCTGTACTTGTTTCCTAAGCTGGATACCGAGCGCTTCAATGTGCAGGACGACGAGCGGTTTGTGCTGGATTTTCTGCTAGCGGAGAAAGTACTGATGGTTCAAGGCACCGGCTTTCATTGGCCGAAACCCGATCACTTTCGCGTGGTGTTTTTGCCTCATGTGGAACAGCTACACGAGTCCATGGATCGCCTCGGGCGCTTCCTGGCAAGCTATCGTCAGTAATAGTTACTGGGGTAGCAGTGTGCTGCTGACTCGATACAGCAAAAAATCGTCATAGCCTGTGAGCACACTCACCAGCCCAGCCAACTGTTGATCGAGGGCCGCGTCCCCGGTATCGACCAACAATGGGCGCTGATCCAGGGTTGCCAGCTTCGTACGTGACCCCAAGATCGTGACGTCCGCTTTCCAGCTCAGTGCATGCAGCATCTCGGCGCTCAGCTGTTGGTTACCACGCCCTAACAAGAATCCTTGATGGCGAGTAAAGCTGATCAACACATGCAGCGTGTGCTCGCTGACAAGTCTCACCAAGTCCGCACTGGTTACATTTTCCATAGCCTCGCCGGTAGGCAGTAACACATCGCAGCCCAGCAGCTCGCCGTTCAGACCCAGCGCCTGTTTGATGGCCAAGCAAGTACTGCCTGGCCCTATGACTAAGGCTTTGCCTGAGTAGATTTCAGGATTGTCCAAGAAATAGCTGACGACTTCTTGCACGACCAAGTCTTCGTCTTCTTTGCCACCCACCTTCATCTGTTGCAGGTAGCCGGCGGCTTCTGGCACCCAAAGTTCGCCATAGCGTTTGGTGGCAACCGTCTGATGCTTAGAAATGGACGCGCCCGGGACAGCAGGCACATAATCGCGCACTTCGCGCAGGATTCGGCCGACCAAACTGCCTTGGGCCAAGCCTGCAACCACGTCGGCTGCCGCGGTGGGGCTGATAGCAAAGACGCCGCTGTGCATTTTTACCCCGGCAGGCAGACCGAGCACACAGGTGTAGGTAAATTCATCGACCGCAGCAAGCACGTCTCTCGCGGTACCGTCGCCGCCGACAAAGAGCAAGAGATCGATATGAGTTGCGTCGAGCGCTTTAACGGCAAGTTGGGTGTCCTGTGCGGAGGTTGGCGCCGCTGGCGCNCCNATTACCNGCGCGGAAACACCGGCGGAGGACAAAAATTCCGCGCCCATGGCGCCACCCCAAGTGCACCATNCCAATCGCCCAAAATCGCCGCCAAGGCAANCTTTTAGCGCCTGTAAGAAAATCATCAGGCGTTCTTCCCCCCTCGGCTTGCCGTCAAGTTCACGTGCAGCGCGCTGTACNGCTTCCCCATCGCTGCCTTGCAAACCGACGGCACCGCCAATGCCCGCTAACGGATTGACCACCAAGCCAATGCGCAGCAGNGGCGCTAACAACTCGCCATTAGCCGTCATTAGGCATTCGCCACAACATTGCCAACCTGTTCGGCAANGGCCANGGANGACGTCAGACCCGGCGATTCAATACCCAGCAGGTCGATACGACCGGCAACACCGTGGTCGCTTGGACCCCGTATGAGAAAATCTGCCGCTTCGCCTTGGCCCACAATCTTTGGGCGTATGCCGGTATATCCTGGCTGCAGCCGTGTTGCGTCGAGATTTGGGTAGTAGGCGCGTATGGCATCGACGAATTCTGCGCGNAGACTGTCATCGAAGGTGTAATCAATGCGGTCGATCCAGCGCACATCCGGACCGAATTTCACCTGCCCGCCCAGATCGAGAGTGACGTGCACGCCGAGGCCACCCTGCTCTGCGGTTGGGTAGACCAAGCGGCTAAAGGGCTGGGCGCCAGTGTAGGTGTAGTAGTGACCGATGGCGTAATGCGCGCTGGGTGACCCTGGGACATTTTGCGCCAGGTCGGGTGCCTGCAAGCCGCCAGCGTTAATAACCCAGTCTGCGGCCAGCGACATTTGTTGNGAATGCACCGTTANCTGTTCTCCGCTGACTATGGAACTCACCGGATTTTGAAAAGCGATGAAGCCGCCCTTGGCCTCNAGGATNCCCTGCAGACTNAGCATGAAAGCATGGGAGTCGATGATACCCGTAGACGGCGATAANGCGGCACCAATGCCACTGACTTCCGGCTCTAGCGCGTTTAGTTCGGCGTGGTCGATCCAGCGTAAATCGGTGACGCCATTGGCGGCTGCTTGTTCAACGTAGCCGTCCACGATGCCGCGCTGGGCATCACTGGTAGCCACGATAACTTTGCCGCAGCGGTCAAAGGGCACCGCGTAGGCGTCACAGTGTGCATAAAGCAGCGCCTTGCCGCGCACGCACAACTCGGCCTTCTGACTGCCGGTGGGATAATAGATGCCTGCATGAATGACTTCAGAATTCCGCGAACTGGTTTCAGTGCCGATGGCATCATGTTGCTCTAACACCACCACTTCGCGCCCTGCCGACGCCAACTCNGCAGCAACGGCAAGCCCGACCACCCCGGCCCCNATTACAACGCATTCGACTTTGTCGATCATCCGCGTGCCGCGACCTGGANAGATGAGAGAACCTGATTTTGGGCTAACCACTCGGATGCTTGCTCTAGCGCCTGAATAAAGTNCCGCGCACGAGTCCCTGNAGGACTCTCCAGCCACGTGTCGAGCGCCAGCGTATAAGCTTCTATCGCTGCAGCAAAACCATCGATATCTGCCTGCAGATTGTCAGCACTGGGCTGAAACTCAAGGCCTAAAGCATGGGCAAACGCTCGCTCTAAACTCTGGGTGCGCAATTCCAATTCGAAGAATGCGGCTTGCTGCTTGGCGTCTCGTGGGCCAGCAATGTAGTGATAACCAAAGTCTTGCTGCTTACGTCGTGCTTTACCGGCAATACACCAGTGAGCTACCTCGTGGAGCGCAGAGGCTGGAAAGTCTTCGCGAAAATACAGCTGTGCGGGATCTGCACCAGCGGGGGGCTGGTAGAAGGGCTCTGAGGCACCACCCACAAGTTCGGTGTGGTAGTCATCACCCAGCGACGCAGCGAACGCCTCGCTAATACAGCGGACAAGCTCAGTNTCGGTCGTGTTCGCCATACCGTTCATCACCTAGGCCTGCTTGCGAATCCAAAATTGCAGCACGTTGCGGTGGCCCTGCCANCCATTTCGGTCAACGCCCAAATANTCGTGCTTCATGAACTGGCAGAAGTGCTCGAAATCGCGCTCAGTGGTTGGGTCGGTGGCGAGGATATGCAACACGTCGCCGCCGGTCAGTTCTCTGACCTTGTTTTTCACGAGCATCAGCGGCTCAGGACAGTGCAAGCCTCTAGCGTCAATTTGAATATCGTAATNCAACATGTCTTCCTCGATAGNTGTCTCGGATGTTAGGCTAGATGCCCTTCGATTCACACCAAACACCCGCNCGGCAATTGGTTTTGTACATACATTTGAATGCAAATTGGCGGCAAATTTTGCAGCATGCGGTCATGCAAAAAACAACGAAAAGGCAGCATGTTGCCTCACGACCCCCAGACTGCAGGGCGACGTTGTGCAAACTGCTGATGTGTTGCTGGCTTGTCTTGCTGACGTCCGGCGATGCTTGGGCAGCATTATTGAGCGATTCGCCAAACGACTTAGTGCATTTTGAAGAGACTGTTAGGCAACGCTCAACGCCTTGTGACTTGTCCCCCGACGAGCTTCCTGTGCCAACCGCGCCAGACATTGTCGCTAAGCAATTGAGGCAGACAATACAGCGCACGCAAGATGCGGCGCTGCAGGCCAAGCTGCGTAATGCCTACCTGCATTACCTAGGATGTCAGGCTGACATCTCGCGAGAGGACTAACGTCTGGCGCGTATTTCCGCCACCTCGCCAACAAACCGGTCAGGCTCAATGGCATACCACTCTTGCAGCTGCACCTGATGGGTTTTAGATAGTTGGTCACACAATTCATAAAACGGTGGGCGGCCAGGATCGGTCAGCACTACGCGTCTGGTACCGTTTTTGATCGCGCGATTGATCAGCAGCGTCAAGGGTTTGACCAAGTTATCCCAGAAACAAATATCGCCGCCGACAATCAGTGGGTGCTCGCCCAAGAAGGGTCCGGTTAAGCGGCTAAAGTCAGCGCACTTATTGGTTAGCGATACCGAGTTGATCTCGGCGAACACCTCGACGAAGGGAAACACCGCCGGATCAAGATCAACTGCAGTAACCTTGGAACCAAACTGATGAGCACAAAACACCGAGGTAGCACCCCAGCCGCAGCCAAGTTCCATAACCTTGCGGTTTTTCGCCGGCGGGTGCTCCTGCAGATAATCCATGAGCAAATAAGCTGAACCCCACGTGCGCGTGCCGTGCACCGAGGGTTGGTGGCGGCGTTTCAGCGCCTTGATCAGACGATGGGTGTCTTGCAGCAAAAAGATGCCGTAAGCGAATTCAATATGTTCTTCTGGAAGCCGTTGCAGCTTAGGCATGAAGCAACCTTTGTGTGTGTCATTTCGATCACTGTGCCGGCGCAGTATGAATTAGCTGTGAGACAAATTGGGGGCTATTTGACTCCGAAATTATGCTGAGGGTTTTGTGTTATCAAAAACACTTCAAAGAGCCATCTGTTGTCTAGCTTTCATCCGGCAATAGCCCAACATCGACGCAGCGCGGCCTCTTGTGGCGCCTTGGTTTAGCCCCACTAATCTCATTAAGCATCACAGAGCCTCTTTTGCGTGCGCGGAAGCCGACCTGTAGAATTTGCGCCCCAGATGCTCAGAGCCTAGCCGCTTCGGCTACCGCCCTCACGTGTGTGGCAGCACACACCCACAACAGGAGACCTAGTGTCTAAATCCAGTGTTGATGCCTTAGTCGAAGCCGGCAGCGAATACCACGCTGGCTTTGTCACTGACGTGGAGTCAGAAACGCTAGCGCCGGGGCTCGATGAGTCCGTTGTGCGCTATATCTCTGACCGCAAAGGTGAACCTCAATGGCTGACCGACTGGCGCCTCGAGGCTTTCGCTAAGTGGCAAGACATGCGCGAACCGAATTGGGCCCACGTTCATTATCCACCCATCGACTTCCAGGACATCTCCTACTACTCCGCACCCAAGAGCCAGACCGACGGCCCGAGATCTTTGGACGAAGTCGATCCGGAGCTTCTGCGCACCTACGAAAAGTTGGGCATTCCACTGCACGAACAAGCCGCGCTTGCCGGCGTAGTGCCGGACCCTGCCGCCGCGGGCACTCCAGCGGGCGCCAACGTCGCTATCGACGTGGTTTTCGACAGCGTCTCAATCGCCACAACGTTTAAAGAAACCTTGGCCGAGGCCGGAGTGATTTTTTGCCCGATCTCAGAAGCCGTACACAGCCATCCAGAACTGGTGCAAAAGTACCTTGGCTCGGTGATCCCCCAGCGCGACAACTATTACGCCGCGCTGAACTCGGCCGTCTTTAGTGACGGCTCATTTGTTTACATTCCCAAGGGCGTGCGCTGCCCCATGGAATTATCGACNTACTTTAGGATTAACGAGCGCAACACCGGCCAATTCGAGCGCACGCTGATCATCGCCGATGAAGGTTCCCACGTGAGCTATCTCGAAGGTTGCACGGCCCCCATGCGCGATGAGAACCAGCTACATGCAGCCGTGGTAGAACTCGTGGCCATGGGCGATGCCGAGATCAAATACAGCACCGTGCAGAACTGGTACCCGGGCGACGAAAACGGTAAGGGTGGCATATACAACTTCGTCACCAAACGCGGTTTATGCGCTGGTCCGAGGGCNAAAATCGCCTGGACTCAAGTAGAGACCGGCTCGGCCATTACCTGGAAATATCCGAGCGTGGTGCTGCGCGGTGATGAGTCGGTTGGTGAGTTTTATTCGGTCGCGCTGACCAACAACCTGCAGCAGGCGGATACCGGTACTAAGATGATTCATATGGGTAAAAACACCAAGAGCACAATCGTCTCAAAAGGCATCAGTGCGGGAGGCAGTGAGAATTGCTACCGCGGCTTGGTGCGCATATCCCCCACGGCGCAAAATGCGCGCAACCATACTCAATGTGATTCGCTGTTAATCGGCGATCAATGTGGCGCACACACCTTCCCTTACATCGAGAACAAGAATAATTCAGCCACCATCGAACACGAGGCCAGCACTTCCAAAGTAAGCGATGATCAGCTATTCGCCTGCCAGCAACGCGGTATCGATACCGAGCAAGCGGTGAGCATGATTGTGAACGGATTCTGCAAGGAGGTATTTCGCGAACTGCCCATGGAGTTTGCCGTCGAAGCCGGAAAACTATTGGAAGTCAGCTTAGAAGGTGCGGTTGGATGAACCTGCTCCAAGTATCGAACCTGCACGCCAGCGTTGAAACCGACGCTGGCCGCCAACCCATTCTAAAAGGCCTCAACCTCACGGTTAAACCNGGCGAGGTTCACGCGATTATGGGACCAAACGGTTCCGGCAAATCAACCCTCGCCAATGTGCTGTCAGGACGGCCCGGCTATGCTGTTGATGGCGGCGAGGCTATGCTGAACGGCAGCAATCTGCTCGATCTTGAGCCTTTCGAACGAGCGCAGATCGGTATGTTCCTAGCGTTTCAATACCCGGTGGAGATCCCCGGCGTTAGCAACATGGAATTCCTCAAGGCGAGTATCGACTCACTCGCTCGTGCGCGCGGCGAAGAACAACCGAATACTGCCAACTTTATGCGTCACGTTCGGGAGCTAGCCGGATCATTAGACCTAGACCCCACGTTTTTGAAGCGCGGTGTGAACGAGGGTTTCAGCGGTGGCGAGAAGAAGCGCAATGAGATCTTGCAGCTCCTGCTACTGAACCCCAGACTCGCACTACTGGATGAAACCGATTCAGGCCTCGATATTGACGCGCTCAAAATTGTCGCCGAAGGGGTAAATCGCTATCGCAGCGATAGCAATGGCGTGGTGCTTATTACCCACTACCAGCGGTTGCTCAATTACATTGNGCCTGACTACGTGCACGTACTGTCTAACGGACAGATCATCGAATCCGGCGATAAGGGNTTGGCGCTTGAGCTAGAAGCGAAGGGTTATGCATGGCTGACCTAACGCTGCCGCAAACACTAACACTGCCCGACAGTTTTGCCAGCGCACTGGGCGAACCTGTCGCAACGCTTGATGAGGTTGTGCAGCAGTCGCTGAACAATGCTGCACATCGTGAGCGCTGGAAATACACCAAGGCGGATCGGTTTCTTGCGCAGACGAGCGAGCCTGCCCACCCGCCACAAATTACGGGCGAGCTGCAAACCGGTGTTAGCTGGCAGCGAGAACCCATTGGTCAGCCCATGCCTGGACTGGATCTACGGCAAGCCCCAGAAGCCTTTGCACGACTGTGTTTTGCCGGCGAGGNCATGCGGCTCGACATTACAGCACCGGNGGCCGAACCCATTACTCTCGTCCATAGCGAAAGCACCCTGCCCGTGATGATTCACGTTTCAGCCNATGCATCGCTTTCATTGATTGAAATCCTCGAAGGTCAAGACGAGACCCAGCAGAGCGTTTGGATAGACATCGGTCCGAGCGCTCAGGTGGTTCATTCACGCAATGCGTTAAACGATGCGCGCTCAAGCTGGCAGTACTTAAATGTGCGCTTGCAGGATTCCGCGCGATATCAGCTGAACAATCACGCGCTGGGTTCCGGTATAAGGCGTCAAGACCTACATATCATAATGGATGGTCGGGGCGCCGACGCGAAGCTGGTATCCGCTGGCTTGGTTGATAACAAGGCTGCACTGGATCAACAGATCACTATGGAACATCGCCAGCCTAGAGGTCGCAGCGAGCAAACCATTCACAACATCGTCGCCAATGGCGGCAAGTGCACGTTTAACGGACGCATTCACATTCACAAAGGGGCCAGCGGCACAGACGCACAACTGTCGAACAAGAATCTCGGCAAGGGCGAGAATGCCATCATCAATACTAAGCCCGAGCTGGAAATTTATACCGACGACGTGAGCTGCTCCCATGGCGCGACGATTGGCACGCTNTCAAAAGAAGNGCTGTTTTACCTCACCAGCCGCGGTATCGATCAGGCAGCAGCTGAAGCGCTACTTAGCCGAGGCTTTCTGCGCCAGTGTATTGATGGCCCGCTAGCAGCTGAGGCCCTTGACGCCATGATCGGCCCGCAAAACACTGGCGGTGGGCACTAGTCCATGAGCATTCGCGACGATTTTCCCATTTTGCAGCGCAGCAGCCGCGGCAGGCCCTTGGTCTATCTCGACAATGGGGCCACGACCCAGAAGCCGCAGCAAGTGATCGACGCCATTGGGGACTACTACCGCAAGCACAATGCTAATGTGCATCGAGCAGCTCATGAACTCGCTGAAGAAGCCACTGCGCTGCTGGAAGATTGCCGCACTAGGGCCCAAGCTTTTGTCGGTGCGGCGCATCGCGAGTCGATAGTTTTTACGCGTGGCACCACCGAGGGCATCAATCTGGTAGCACAGGTGATTGAAGGAAATATTCAGGCAGGCCAAGACATCGTGATTAGCCAGCTCGAACACCACTCGAACATCGTGCCTTGGCAGCTCTTGGCCCAGCGCACCGGAGCCAACATCAAAGCCATTGATATTGATGAGAACGGCGACCTTGATCTCGCCAGTGCGGCCAGCTTAATTACTGACAACACCGCTCTGCTTGCCATAACCCACATCAGCAATGGACTGGGTTCAGTGAACCCGGTTGCAGGTCTTGTGCGGCA
>PBTJ01000076.1 GCA_002726925.1 Gammaproteobacteria bacterium
AAATGACTATTCGCTGTCGGCTAATTGAGCTGCAACTTCCGCAGCGAAGTCGGCCTCTTCCACCTCAATGCCCTCACCTACCTCATAGCGCACAAACTGCACAACTTCAGTATTGGCCTGTTTCACCAGTGCTCCCACCTTGGTGTTGCCGTCCTTAACGAAGGGCTGGTCCAGCAGACTGACCTCAGACAAGAACTTCTTGACACGGCCTTCCACCATTTTGACCACAATTTCCTCAGGCTTACCGCTATCCTGAGCCTGCGACATATAAATCTCGCGTTCTTTGGCAAGAATGTCTGCGTCAACATCGTCACTTTTGACAACCATGGGGTTAATCGCGACGACGTGCATCGCGAGATCTCGGCCTAATTCGTCTTGCTTGTCAGACAACTGCACAATAGCGCCACGACGCTGATCGCCATGCATGTAGTAACTCAAACCACCTGGCGCAGACTCGACCACAGCGCCCCGGCGGATCGTCATATTCTCACCAATTTCCTGCACCAGCGTTTCGCGCTCAGCGTTCAGTGACTGGGCAACCGCGTCCATATCTGCGCTTTCAAAGAGGGTATGCGCGACCTTAGTGACGAAGGCGATGAACTTTTCATTCTTCGCGGCAAAATCGGTTTCGATATTGACTTCGACCATGGCAATGCGAGTGCCGTCCTCAGAGGATTTCACGCCCAACAGGCCGTTGGCCGCGGTTCGCCCTGCTTTCTTTGCCGCCTTCAAAGAGCTTTTCTTACGCAGGTCTTCAATGGCTTTGTCCATATCACCATCGGCCTCAACCAGTGCTTTTTTGCAGTCCATCATGCCAAGGCCAGTACGCTCACGTAGTTCCTTGACCAACGCCGCTGAAATCGCCATGTCTTACTCCTTCTCGTCGGCAGCATCGCTGTCAGCTGCTGATGCCTCTGCTTGCGGTTCAGCTGGAGCGGCTTCTTCTGTCGCTTCTAGCGTTGCTTCTGCTGGCGCCTCTGCAGCGGCCTGCGCTTCTGCTTCTGCAGCCCTAGCTTCGTCTTCTGCCGCAAACGCCTCATTAACGCTCGCCGCTACTGCCTCTGAAATTTCTGCCTTTGGCGCTGCTGCTGGTTCATCAACTTCAACGAACTCGTTTGGATCGACGTTAGTCGCAACATTAGCCTTGCCTTCGGCGACCGCGTCAGCAAACGCTGTGACGTACAAACGGATCGCTCTGATCGCATCGTCATTACCGGGAATGACATAGTCGACGCCGGCTGGGTCGGTGTTGGAATCCACGACACCAAAGACCGGGATACCCAGCTTGTTCGCCTCAGTTACGGCAATGTGCTCGTGCTGCACATCGATGACAAAAATCGCGTCAGGCAGTCCGCCCATCTCCTTGATGCCGCCAAGACTGCTTTGCAGCTTGTTCATCATACGGGTACGTAGCAGTGCTTCTTTCTTTGACAACAAGTCAAACGTGCCGTCTTGAGATTCGGTTTCTAAGTCCACCAACCGCTTAATGGACTGTCGGATGGTCTTGTAATTGGTCAGCATGCCGCCAAGCCAGCGCTGGTCAACATAGGGCATGCCTACTCGCGACGCTTGCTCCGCGATCACCTTAGCAGCTGCACGCTTGGTACCGACGAACAAAACTTTTTTGCCCTTGGATGCCATGTTGCGAACTTCAACCAGTGCTTCGTTAAAGGCCGGTAGGGTTTTCTCAAGATTAATGATGTGAATCTTGTTTCGAGCACCAAAGATAAAGGGTGCCATTTTGGGGTTCCAGAAACGGGTCTGGTGGCCGAAGTGCACGCCGGCAGCCAGCATGTCTCGCATACTTACAGTCATTTTATTTTCTCCGGGTTAACCATTTGCCATGCTTCCCAAGCTCTAACCGACACCACCAGTGTTGATGATGTTCGGCACCCGAGAACCTGTGTCGAAGCACGCAATTTTTTATCGGTCCCAAGTTGTCTATACTGCCGCGTTTTGCGCGACATGCCTCTGCTCGAAACATTATCGGAATAAGGCATAAGACGATTGAAACACTGTTGTTTTGCCGAGCAAGGCGGTATCCGCCTTCCACGCGGCGCGTTTTATACCACAAACAACTTTCTGAATTAAACGGAATTTGCCATGACAGCGCGGATTGAAAACGATACAGATCTCAAGGGTATGCGTGCTGCGGGCCGTGCTGCCGCCTCAGTGTTAGAGATGATTGGCGGCCACGTCCAGCCAGGCGTCACCACAGAAGAACTCGATCGACTCTGTCATCAATTCATTGTTGCGGACTTAGACTGTATTCCTGCGCCACTCAATTATGGGGGCGGAGGCGGACAAATGCCCTTCCCGAAATCCATCTGCACTAGTGTGAATCATGTGGTGTGTCATGGCATACCCAGCCCGTCAAAAAAACTCAAGAACGGTGACGCCATGAATATCGATATCACCGTCATCAAGGATGGCTACCATGGTGATACCAGCAAAATGTTCTTTGCCGGAGAGCCATCGGTCATGGCCAAGCGCCTGAGCAAGATTACGCAGGAATGCCTGTATAAGGGCATCGAACAGGTACGTCCTGGAGCACGATTGGGGGATATCGGTTATGCCATTCAGCGGCACGCGGAAAGTCACCATTACAGTGTCGTGCGGGAGTTCTGCGGTCACGGTATCGCCAAAGTATTCCACGACGACCCACAGGTCCTGCACTATGGTCGGCCGGGCACAGGCGTCGTGCTTGAGGAAGGCATGTCTTTCACCATCGAACCCATGATTAATGCCGGTAAGCGCCATATCAAAATCCTGCCGGATCAATGGACGGCCGTAACCAAGGATCACAAGCTGTCGGCGCAGTGGGAGCACACGGTGATGGTCACCGCAGATGGCTATGAAATATTTACCCTCCGTGGAGAAGAGAACTTTGGCTAATCGCCTGATGCGGTGGTATCTCTTCAGGCCGACCCTCAGGCCCCGTGCCAAGCCTAGGTCTTTGCTCTGATGGNCCTTAACTCTGAGGTTCTGCAGCGTCGCGAGNNTTTAGCCGCCGCCGTTGCGGGACTGGAAACGCGTTACTGGGACAACGAGCCCGTTGAGACGCTGGTTGCCGCACTGGCCAATTCTTTCGATAGCATAATCGTCGATTTGTGGCATCGGCANTTCGCTGACAGTACGGGCTGCGCACTCTTCGCCGTAGGCGGTTACGGTCGCGCTGAACTGCACCCTGGCTCAGACATCGACATTCTTGTGTTAGCGGAAAAACCAAAACCGCATCGCGAGGCTATCGAAGCGTTTTTACGCGACGTATTCGACCTCAATGTCGAAGTTGGGCATAGCGTTCGCGACATCAAAACCAGCGTTCGCGAGTGCAGGTCGGATATCACCGTTGCCACGGCTTTGTTCGAGAGGCGTTTTCTGTGCGGGGACAACGCACTNAATGCGCCGCTGGAAAAAGCGCTCGGACACCCAAAGGTTTGGCCCGTTGATGATTTTTTTNAGGCCAAACGCNATGAACAAGTGGCGCGCCATCGACATTACGACCATGTGGATTACAAGCTAGAGCCCAACATCAAAACTTCGCCGGGCGGNCTGCGTGATATTCAAACAACGCTTTGGGTTTGTAACCGCCGTTACGGCACGACAAATATCGATGAATTGGTCACGCTGGGCGTGCTGACGGCAACTGAGGCGCGCTGGTTGAAAGAGGGTCGGCGCTTTTTGTGGTGGGTGCGTTATGGCCTGCANGCGGTTGCCGACAGAAAGGAAGATCAACTGCACTTCGCTCGACAGCGCGAACTATCCCAGCGGCTGGGTTTCATNGACACCGAGAACAAATCAGCCGTCGAGCTGTTTATGCAGCACTACTACCGCCACGTATTGGCCCTCTCGGATGTAAACGACATTGTTCTGCNGCACTTTCAAGAGAACAGCGCTGCGAAAAAGCNNCCGAAGCTCGAACGACTCAACGAGCGCTTTCAGCTGGTTAATGGGCGCCTAGATATCATCGAGCCAGACATTTTCCTGCGTCAGCCCTCGGCCATGCTGGAAATGTTTTTGTTAATGGCGCAGCGCGAGGAGAACATCAGCGTGCGCGTCAGCACCATTCGCGCCTTGCGCNATGCNGTGCATCTTATTGACGACGACTTTCGCTACGANGTTGAAAATTGCCGGCTGTTCTTGAGCATCCTTAAGTCGCCCTATACCGTCGTTACGCAATTGACCNGGATGCGCCGCTACGGCGTTTTGGGCCGATACTTACCAGCATTCGGCAATATTGTGGGCCAGATGCAACACGACTTGTTTCATATCTACACCGTCGATGCGCACACCATGATGGTGATTCGTAACATGCGCCGCTTTCGCTACGAACATGCCTTGGAAACCTTCCCCATTGCACACCGTTGCGTAAAAAGTATTCCCAAGGGCGAGTTGCTCTACATTGCCGGCTTGTTTCATGACATCGGCAAAGGCCGAGGGGGCGATCACTCTGAGTTGGGTGCAGAAGACGCCAAACGATTTTGCNAGCAGCATGGTCTTAATGAGGCCGATACAGCGCTCGTTTGCTGGCTGGTTCGCCAGCATCTGTATATGTCTTNCGTNGCACAAAACCGCGACATCTACGATCCTGANGTGGTGGCGGACTTNGCGGCTGAAGTGAAGTCGCAGATGCGCCTCGATTATCTTTANGCTCTGACCGTGGCAGATATCAACGCCACCAATCCTAATTTGTGGAATGGCTGGCGCGCCACACTGATGCGTCACTTATACGCAGAGACTCGGCGTGTACTGCGCGCTAACGACGAGCCTATGGATCGACAGGAAAGTGTCCGGGCGTTTCAAGAGAGCGCNATGGAACAGCTGCAAGCCGAATACACCGATCTAGATGTCGTGCGGCTAGAGGCCATATGGCAGGACCTTGGAGAGGATTTTTTTCTCCGTCATACCACCCGGGAAATCGTGTCAATCAGCCAGGAATTACTCGTGCACCCTATCGACCAAGAGGCATTCGTCGCCATCTCCAAACCCGACACAGATTCTGTTGAGGAAGGCGCAACGAGAATCTACGTGCTGGATAAGGACCGCTCGAATACCTTTGCTGCCATTGTTGTGACGCTTAGCCAGCTTGGCTTAACCGTNGTCGATGCCTACATCAATAAAGCTTCCGACAATCGGTATTTCGATATGTTCACGGTGCTCGATAGCGAAGGCGCGGAGGTTGTTGACCTGGGGGCGCGAAGAAGCATCCTGAAACGCGTCAAAGAAACGTTGGCCGATCCAGAACCGTCGACCAGTGACACAGGATTACACGTCTCCCGCCGGCTCAAAGAACTGAAAATCCCAGCAAGCGTCACCCTTATTGCTGAACCACACGATCACACGGCGGTGCTGAATATCACCGCATCAGATCGACCAGGTTTTTTAGCAACCATCGCCTTGGTGCTGGTAGAAATGGGCTTAGAGATCATGTCCGCTCGAATTACGACGCTTGGCGAGCGGGTAGAAGATGTTTTTGTGGTTGCGAGCAAGAACGGTGAGAGCCTGCACAGCGGCCAAAAATGTTATGAAATTGAACAGACCATCCGCCAGCGTCTCGATCAGGCCATTTAGCCATCATCGAACATCGGCCCATAATATGAAGGAANAGCCCTAACTCGTGCGCAACGCCAAATTAGAACATCTGCAACCCTATCCCTTCGAAAGATTGCGAGAACTGCACAAGCACTGCGAACATCNCGGNACGCTAAACCACATACCGTTATCGTTAGGAGAGCCNAAGCACCCGCCGCCAAGCTTCGTGGTTGAAGCGCTTGCCGATGCGCAGGCACTGACTACTCAGCTCGGAATTTATCCAGCCACCAAGGGAGGAGACGAACTACGCCTGNCGATCAGTGANTGGCTGCAAGTTCGCTTTGGNATAGGCGCAGACCCAGCAACACATATCTTGCCCGTGTACGGTACGCGGGAGGCGCTCTTCAGCGTGGCCCAAGCCTTGCTCAGCGGCTGCGAGGGCTCGTTAGTGGGCATGCCCAATCCGTTCTATCAAATCTATGAAGGTGCCGCTCTGCTCGCGGGCGCNCGCCCGTTATACATCCCAAACCTTGCCGAGCATGATTACCGAGCGGATTTCACAGGCATCACACCGGCTCAATGGCAGGCAACCGAGATGGTTTATATCTGCTCGCCGGGTAATCCGACCGGTCAACTGATGTCGTTAGACGAAATGCTCACGCTGATTGATCTGGCTCATCAATACGACTTTGTGATCGTCAGCGACGAATGCTACAGCGAGCTTTANTACGATGATGCGCNTGTGCCATGCAGCTTGCTTGAGGCAGCCGCCCAGTACCGAGGAGACTCTACTCAGCGCCCCTTCGAGCGCTGTTTGAGCTTCCACAGCCTATCAAAGCGCTCGAANNTACCAGGACTACGCAGCGGCTTTGTCGCCGGCGACGCCACGCTNATTCAGCAGTATCTGAGCTATCGCACATATCACGGTTGCGCCATGTCCGCGCACCACCAGCACGCCAGTGCTTTGGCTTGGCGTGATGAGGCTCATGTCATAGAGAACCGCGCACTCTATCGAGACAAATTTGCAGCGGTGNCGAAGATACTGGCCCCGCACTATGACCTGCGCCAACCCGAAGGCGGTTTTTATCATTGGCTGCGAACCCCAATCGATGACCTCAGTTTCAGTCAGCNGCTACTCGAGCAGCAGCACATTACGGTCATGCCTGGTACTTTCCTCGGNAGGNATTTAAGCGAAGATGCAAAAAGCGGTAACCCTGGCCAAGGACATGTTCGAGTCGCTTGGGTCGCTGACATGGAAGATTGCATCACGGCCGCACAGCGACTTGCTGAATTCGCGCATAGCCTCTAACGATGCACAAAACTCGGTCGGCACGCGAGTAAGCTCGAATAGTCGAAACACCCACGGTAGACTTCTTCCCCTTTGAAATTGCGACAGGGTATTTAATGACAGCAACATTTGCTTTTGCGGTAGGCGTACGCAACACCAACGATGCAGGCTTAGTACTAGACTGCCTCTATCCTGCGCCAGTCGTGCACCCCAAAGGTGCTACCGCGGATGCCGCTGCGAGCTTGTCCGCAGGTATTCATGCCTTGAGCGATAGCCANNTGCAGATGCTGATCTCTACTGCGCCCGAACTCGTACCCGCTTCCTTGGTGGCAGCACAACGAGACTGCAACAACCAACACGAACTGATTGCTATTCGCCTGACCGCCGATGAAGACATCGCCAGCACAGAAGAGGCCTATCTCAAACTGCACTTGCTCTCACACCGACTCGCGCTGCCCAANACACTGAATTTAGGCGGGATCTTTGCCCATCTNCCAAATCTCGCNTGGACCTCGGCNGGGCCGATTGAAGTCACCGAACTTCCTCAGGCGTTGCTGAATGCGCGTACACAAGGTTTGAATCTGGAAGTGTTTTCAATCGACAAATTCCCGAAGATGGTCAACTACGTGGTGCCCAACGGGGTTCGTATCGCAGACGCGAGTCGCATCCGCCTTGGGGCCTATTTGGGCGATGGCACCACGGTAATGCACGAAGGTTTTGTAAATTTCAACGCAGCTGCCCTTGGCCCCAACATGGTTGAGGGACGTATTTCCCAAGGTGTGATTATTGGCGCTGGTACCGACCTTGGCGGCAGTTCTAGTACTCAGGGCACTCTCTCCGGCGGCGGCGAGATTGTGATCAGCATTGGCGAGCAATGCTTGGTCGGAGCCAACGCGGGCACNGGCATACCGTTGGGNGATCGTTGCACCATTGAGGCCGGCCTGTACATTACCGCGGGTACGCCGGTCATGGTGGTGGATGAAACCGGAACGCAAGTGCGGCAGGTAAAGGCTCGCGATNTGGCGGGACAGTCCGACATGCTGTTTATTCGCGATGCAAAAACGGGCCAAGTGCTATGCAAGACCAATCGCAAAGCAATAGAACTCAACGACGCGCTGCACAGCCACAATTGATGGAAGCTGAAACATCGATCCTAGCGCTAACCAAGGCGCTAATACGCCGGGTTTCGGTCACNCCTGAGGATGCCGGCTGCCAAGAACTGATCGGCGGCATGTTGCAGGAACTTGGCTTTGCAACCGAACAACTCAACGCCCACGGTGTGCACAATCTATGGGCATGGCGAGGCCAAGATCCCGCAGGTGAGGCAAGCACACAACGCCATGTAATGTTCGCAGGNCACACAGACGTGGTGCCCTCTGGCCCATCGGAGCAGTGGCGATCTCCGCCCTTTGAGCCAACGATTCGCGACGGCTTGCTCTATGGCCGAGGGGCCGCAGACATGAAATCAAGCCTGGCCGCCATGATCGCGGCGGTGCGTGCATTCGTCGAAGAGTATCCAGACCATCCGGGCACCATTAGCTTTTTGATAACCAGCGACGAGGAAGGCGAAGCCATCCACGGCACTCGNCACGCCATCGCTGAGCTGGCTGAGCGCGGTATTAAGCCGGACTATTGCGTGATTGGAGANCCCAGTTCGAGCGACCAGCTCGGTGATGTGGTTCGGTGCGGGCGGCGTGGATCACTGAATGGTCGAGTGATCGTTAAAGGTGTGCAGGGGCACGTGGCATATCCGGAAATGGTGAGCAACCCCATCCACATGGCTGCGCCGGCACTGGATGCTCTAACCCGAGAAATTTGGGATAGCGGTAACGCCTATTACCCGCCATCAAGCCTACAAATTTCAAACATTCAAGCGGGCACCGGCGCAACCAATGTCGTACCGGGCGAACTCACGGCTTGGTTCAACATTCGATTTAATACCGAGCAAAGCGAGGCGGGTTTACGCGCTCGCGTCGAGGAACTTTTCCNGCAGCACGAACTCAACAGCGTTTTTCATTGGCAGCTCTCAGGACCGCCGTTTCTTACGGAACAAGGTGATCTGACCAAGGCGGTGCAAGAGGCCATCATGGCAGAGACTGGTTTAGCGACCGAGCTGTCGACCTCCGGCGGCACTTCCGATGGCCGGTTTATCTCCCCCTGGGACGGCTCGGGCAGAGCAAAAGTCGAGGTTGTGGAGTTAGGGCCAATCAACGCGACCATTCACAAAGTCGACGAATGTGTGCGAGTTGACGATTTGGTGCCGCTGGCACGAATTTATCTGGACATCGCCCAGCGCTTGCTCAAAAACTAATGCGCATCAGATACCGCATTCTCTTTCTCGGGNTTGTTGCCATTGCCTGGATCGCCATCAACCTACCCGCAAGCTTGGTACGCCACTTAGTTGACCCATCTGCCGCCACTTTCGTCGCGCCCAGCGGCACGGTCTGGCAGGGTGCCAGCCAAATCATNAGCCCTATTGGTTTACGGGGCGAGGTGCAATGGGAAATCACCCTCTTGCGTCCCGGTGTNAATTTCGCCCTCATTCATCAGAACAGCTTTATTCAGGGTCGTTTCGAANTGGGTATGAATAACCACAGAATCTCCTTGGCAGGTCAGGTGGATACCGCCACATTGTCGCCGCTATTAACTCGGTACGATTTGTTTGTGCCAGGCACCTTTGATTTAAAGAGTACGGATCTAACGCTGGGCCCCACTGGCCTTTTTATGACAGCCCCCAGTGAACTGCAGTGGAGTGGTGGCCGTACTCGCTACATTTTGGCGAATCGCCGCTACGAGGCACTTATGCCACCCCTGATCGCCATCATTGGCGCTCGAGACAGCGGCGTCCTTGAGGCCAAGATCAAAATTTCCGCCGAGGAAACAACACCACTGCTTGTTTTGCGCCTGAGACCCAATGGCGATGTCTACCTCGGTGTTACTCGGGGCATGCTGCGCTTAGCGAACTACCCTTGGTCCGGAAATGAGGCAGAAAGCGACTTGATTTTTGAAGTGGAAAGGAAACTCACACAAACCTCCACTTAAACCGCGCGCTTNCACTGGAAATCTGATGCCAAGGGATCATTATACCGTCACCAGAATGATGCATACTGTTTCGCGGTTTTCGTCGCACGGACCTTCCTATGTTGCAACAGATTCAACCTTGGCTGCCCAGACTCTTGATCCTAGTGCAATGGATGTTTGGTCTTGCTATCGCCTACGTGATCGCAAACACGGGCCTNATACTTATGGGAGAGTCCGGTAGCGAGTCCAACTCGACTGCGAAGGCTTCACAGGTCGTGAATAGCNCCCAGAGCATGCCGCCGGCACCCTCTCTTAACTCCCTGATCCANCGCGATTTGTTTGGTCAATCCGATAGCATCGGTACCGCAAGCGCCAGCGCCCCCACTACCCCAACTAGGCTGCCGCTAAACCTAAGGGCCGTTTTTGTCAGCACGGATCCGGNTCAATCCACGGCGATCATTTCTCAACGCAATAACTCCGGCAAGCTGTACAGTCCGGGGGATATGCTTCCCGGCAGCGCAAAACTGGCCTCAATAGAAGCCACCCGTGTCATCTTGAGTCGAGCAGGCACTCGAGAAGAGTTAGCATTCAAATCAGACTTCAAAGCCAAGAAAGGTATTCAGGCTGCCACGATAGCGCCGCAACAAGCGGCTCAGACCAGCCCGGCGGCTCCGGCTAATCCTCAGTCGAATGCGCTGCAGCAGATAAATGCGCAACTGGCCCAAGACCCTGACGAAACCCTAGAAAAAATGGGCGTCAGTCGACGTAGCGAGGGTGGCTATCGTATCGGTAGCACGGCCAATCAACCTTTCCTGGCACAGTCCGGGCTGCAGCCGGGTGACGTGGTGCTCTCCATTAACGGGCGTCCACTAGGCGACATTAATGTTGACCGCTTGGCGCTAACCAATCTTGCTAACGCCGGCAGCGTGAGTGTCGAGCTGTTGCGCAACGGACAAACGCTCACAATCAAGACAAGAATCCCAAAAGTAATCCGCTAATAACCGAGTTTCCTCATTATGACATTTCAGCAATCCACCAAAGCCGGTGATCGGTACGCCTCTTTGTGTGCTGTCGCCCTGTTCGGCTTGATGACACTGATCGCTACCATGACTGCTGCTGCATCCGCAGCGGAAGACGAACAAACCTGGCAAATGGCCACGCGCAATGCCGATATCCAAGAATTTGTCGCCCAAGTGGCGAAAATCACCGGAAAAACCTTCGTAGTGGACCCCAGGCTTAAGGGCCAGGTAAACGTGGTGTCTGAAACCCCACTGGGCAAAGAAGGAGTTTATGAATTGTTCTTAAGCGTGCTGCGCCTGCAAAACTATACTGCTGTACCCTCCGGCGGCGTGATTCGAATTCAGCAAAGCGCTACCGGCAAACAGACACCGGGCGCATCTGGAGGTACCGAAAACGCAGCGCCGGAGGAACTGGTTACGGAGATCATTGCCGTACAAAACGTGAAATCCGAAGAACTGCTGAAGATCTTACGTCCGCTGATTCCTCAATATGGTCACATCGGCAGCGTCAGCCAGCCCAATGTCCTCATTCTTTCTGACCACTCTGACAACATCCTTCGACTTAAAGAAATCATCGCGGACATCGACGTGGCTCAGACCAACGATATCGTTATGTTTCCCTTGCAAGAGGCTTGGGTTGGCAATGTGGTCGACATTTTGGAGAAAGTCGCACCGGATCAACTGGGGCCCAACGCCCAAGGCCCTCAACGTATTCAAATTATTGCCAACGAACGCAACAACTCCTTGGTCTTGCGTGGACAAACTGGGGCCATTGCCGAGTTGATCCAAATCATCGAAAAGCTCGACCGCCCTACGACTACCAACGATGCGACCCAGGTAGTCATGCTGAATCACGGCGACGCTGAAAACGTCGCGAGCATTGTCGAAAGCCTCGTTGGCCAACAAGATAGCGGCGAGGCCAGCAAGGCGAGAGGCGCTGTCACGATCCAACCAGATCCAAGCTTAAACGCGATTGTCGTGCGCGCGGATCCCACCGCCATGAACGAAATTCTCAGTATCGTGCAGCGCTTGGATACCTCTCGCGCACAAGTACTTATCGAGGCTGCCATTGTCGAGATCACGCTCACCGATAATCTGAGCGCCGGTATCGAAATGGCAGGTGGAGACGTAAGAGGCAAGAGTGTGCCCTTGGTGTCCACGGCACTTGGTGGCGGTCTAGCCGGCCTGCTAGGCAATCTCANTAATGCCAATGGCACCTTCAACCAAAACGTTTTAAGTACCCTGGGCGNGATCAGCCAGCCAACGGTTGCCGCGGCTAAAATTGATCTGGACGGCGTGTCATTTGGCGCCGTAGTGACAGCCCTGGCGAGTATGGAAAATGCCAACCTGCTGTCAACGCCAAGCATCGTCACACTAGACAACACCGAGGCAAAGATTGTGGTTGGCCAAGAGGTACCGTTCAGGTCAGGCTCCTTCACCACCACCAGCGACGGCTCCAACAACCCCTTCACCACGGTGACTCGGGAAGACGTCGGTATTGAGCTAACGGTTACGCCCCATGTTTATGACAACCGAGAAGTGCGTATGGAGGTCGCCCAGAACATCTCNAATGTGCTAAGCAATACCGTGAGCAACTCAACCTTCGCCGATGTTGTAACGTCTAAACGCTCAATCGAAACCACGGTTTTAGCTGCCTCCGGCGAAACCATCATTTTAGGCGGGTTGATCCAAGACGACGTCACCGACACCGAAAAGCGCGTGCCCGTACTTGGCAGCATTCCGGTCATGGGCAATCTGTTCAAATCAAAAACCAAGCGCCAGACCAAAACGAACCTGGTGGTATTCATCAGACCCACCGTGATCGCGAACAGCGAAGATGGCAATCGCCTCGCCAATGNGCGTCTGGACGGCATCTGGGAAGTAGGCGTCGGCGAAGGTGACCCAATAACCGCCGATGATTTGTTTGAAGGCAAGGCAGCTAAAAAATAGNCTATGCTCCCCACCGGTCTCGGGGGAATATGAGTACAGAAGAACGGACAGGACAATGGCGCCGAATCAAACGGTCAATGTGGCGACGTCTCACCACGGCGGGCATTGAACCGACCCTCAGCGGCGACCATATCTTTAACGCTAAGCAGCTTGATACGACGCAGAGCGCTGCGGTCCCCCTATCGCAAAGCTCACACATCGTTTTCGTGCAGCCGGTCCAATCTCTTGCCGATGCGCTCATCGTAGAGAAATCCATCGAACTCATTCGGGGCTCGCAGACAAGCAATTGGCCAAACTCACCACTCACACCGNTTAGCCATGGACAGTGGCAGATGCCAAGTAGTTTGCTNGCCTTGGCCAAAGGCGTTGCAGGTCGCATTACCATGCGCGGCATCCCGGCTTTGCTANGCAATCTCATCGAGGCGCCAGAAGCAACGCGCAGGGACATAACGCTGGTGCCTGTCTGTGTTTTCTGGGGTCGCTCGCTGTCCGCCAAGGACAGCTTTATTCGAGCACTGACCTCGGATCAACGACCCGCGAGCGCAGGGTTTAAGCGCTTGCTCGGCCTGACGCTCAATCGCGGCGATGTGCATGTCTGTTTTGGCAATCCGATACCTCTGCAGGATTTAGCCGCGCATCATNNGGGCGCTGATTTTGCGGAGCGCCGCGCCGCGCGATTGCTGCGTATGCGTTTCAAAGCCATGCAATTCGTCACTCTGGGGCCCGATCATTCCCACCGGCGCACCTTACTCACTCAAGTGGTCAAAGCTCCGCGAGTAAGGAAGGCTATTCGAANTATTCATGCCGCCCAGTCAGGCAGCAAACCNAGCCGGCAAACCAGGCTCAGTCAAAAAGCTTATCGGATGGCAAAGACCATCGCGTCCGATCTCACTTACAGCACTATTCGACTGTTTTTGATTTTTCTCGCTTGGTTCTGGAAGCGTATATATAGCGGTATAAGCATCCGCGGTTTGGACAGCGTCCGAGATCTCAACGATACCCATACCCTCGTCTATGTGCCGACTCATCGTAGCCATATTGACTATCTGGTACTCAGCTACCTGCTATATACCAAGGGCATCATGCTGCCCCACATCGCCGCTGGTGATAATCTAAACATGCCGGTGCTAGGTCGCCTGCTGCGTCAAGGTGGCGCATTTTTTATGCGTCGCAGCTTTCGCGACGATGCGCTATATACGGCTGTTTTTGAGGAATACCTGTACCGAGTCTTAGCTGCTGGCCACAGCATAGAATTCTTTCCGGAAGGAGGTCGCAGTCGCAGTGGCCGGCTGTTAACACCTAAGTACGGCCTGCTAAAACTGTGTTTGGAAAACCAACAGCGTGGACTGGCCAAGCCGCTTGCCTTCGTACCGATTTATTTCGGCTACGAGAAAGTAGTCGAGGGCGTCAGCTATCTAAAGGAACTGCGCGGCAGCGCCAAGCGGCAAGAGCAGTTATCTGACCTTATCGCCAATATGAGAGTGGTGCGGCAGAACTTTGGCTCCCTGCAGGTCAATGTCGCGGCGCCCATCAAACTCGACGAATGGTTAGACGAGCGCAAAGCACAGCAGGCCTCGGGAACCGACACAGTGAGCAGCTTGGGTCGCGCCATCATGCGAAGCATCAATGAGCAGGCCAGCATCAACCCCGTCAACTTGGTAGCGTTGGCCATTACCCAACGTACGCATTTGACCGTGCACGAAGACGCCTTAGCTGGACAGATAACCTGCTACCAGCAGCTGGCTAGAGAACTGCACGGCGAGAGCATACTCACCGCCAATGTCGCGACCGATGCAGACACCATCGATCAGGTCGCTGCCCTTGGTTTTATCCAGCGCCAATCCGATGAACCCTGGATCAGCTGCACCTCTGCCGCAGCGACCCTTCTGACTTGGTACCGAAACAATGTACTGCACCTGTTTGCGGCGCCGGCACTGGTTGCCCTGCTGATCAGCCGTGCCAAGGACGGTATTGGGCAGCAGCAATTGGCGGAGCAATGTCGCGTCATCTACCCATTTGTCGCGCAAGAGCTCACCACAGGCGAAGAGCTACCCCTTGAGGCAGTGCTTGCAGCCTTGCAACGCATGAACCTGATCACGCGCGAAGACGAACAGTTGCGACCTGCGAGCAAGCCGGGAGAACACCACGAACAACTTGTACAGCTCAGCACATTGCTGCTGGAAATGTTACAGCGCCTTTACATGGTTATTTGCATCGCCAGTAAAGCCCTGTTGAACAGGGCCGAGCTGCAAGCTTTGAGCCAGGCTTCGGCGCGTAAACTTGCCCGCCTTTTTGGACTGCAGGGTGCCGAATTCGCCGAAGATCGGCTCTTTGATCTGTTCATCGACACCTTGATCAGCAAGCGCTACCTCACCCTCGATGAACAAAATCGTCTCACCGCATCAGCACTGCTGCGTCAGGTAACCGAGCAGGCTGCAGCTCAAGTGATCGACCCCGCCATACATTTGGCGCTACAGCGTGTGATCGACCGCGCGTTACATAAACACCAAAGCTAATTACTTTGTTCTACGTCAGGCTAAACCGGCGTAAACGTCAAAACGCACGCTTTTTGCCTTAATCTGAAAATCGGGTCGCGCTAGCACACTGTCCTTGAGGCGGCGCTTAAGCACGACACGACCTGTGCAACGCTGCCTTGACTGGGCCAACAGCGGCAGCAAATCCTCTTGCTCAGGCTCAAAAGGTGCCGTCAACTCGCGCAAATGCTGTAGACCTCGATTGGGCAAAGCACGTTTGTTGGTTGGCGGAAACATGGGGTCGAGCAACACCACATCCCATGAACCTGCGTGCCTATCGTGATCGTCCAGCACTTGCATGGCTTCGGCGCAAATTGTCTCAGCGTTAGCAATATGCCGCGCACGCTCTGCAAGCATGATCCAAATCAGGCGCTGCCGTTCTACCAAGCTCACTTTAGCGCCCCGCTGAGCCAGCAACAGCCCATCGCTGCCAAACCCGGCACAAGCATCCAATACGCACCGGCCCTCAAGCTGGACACCACATGCCCGCACCAAGTCCGTGGGTACCCGGCTGTTGGCGCGCCGCTGAATTTCCGCATCAGCAGGCTGATACGGTTGTGTATAGCCTGGCGCGCAAAGCCACATGCCTCGATGATCAAGATACAACGCAGGTTGGCTAACAGCGGGCGCTGCAGATATCGATACCAACTGGCACCAAGCCTCATAGCGCCGCGCATCCTCGGCCAGCTCAGGCCTGTGATAGAGCACAATTTGATCGTCAGTCACTGGCTGTTAGCGACCTAGATTGAGACCTTGCGCCAAGGAGAATCTCCCTCTACGTAGATTGGTAGCGCTCGCTCAGATGATGACGACATGCCTTCCTTATGCATCTGCCGAGTAATGTCGACCATGGCCAAGGCACTTAACTCCACCTCACAATTCGAATCAAAACGAACCCCCTCATCAAGCCACGCGGGCTGCGGACCTAGCCCATGCAGAATCTGGCCGCTTAGTGACACCTCGCCAAGCCAATCAGGAGGTTGGGTATACAGGCGGTCCTCCTGACGAGCGCTGAGCCTTGCTCCATCGTCGACATCGTAAAGCGCAAGATAAAAAGCGTCCGCGCGACTGGGCACCACGGTCACCCAAGTTCCAGTCGTCACCAACCCTGCTCGCATCGCGCTTCGTAACAAAATTTCTGAGCCTGCCAAGGGCACGACCTGACTGTCACTGGCAAGGGCAATACCTTGAGTAATGGAAGCCGCAATTCTAACCCCGGTAAAGGAGCCCGGACCTGCACCAAAGCCAATCAACTGCGTGTCTATCGGCTTAATATTCGCTTGTTTGTATAGACCGTCGAGCATCGGCAGCACCTGCTCGTTATGACGGCGCAACAGCCTCTCGTGCTGACTAAACATACGATCACCCACCGCCAAGGCTAAGCTACAATGCGCGGTAGATGTCTCAATACAAAGGGTAACGGTCATTGCAGCAGCATAGCCAACCAATGGATCTGGAGAAAGCGCGAGCAACCTTGTTTGCCCAGCTCGGCAGCGTCAAAGGCTCCGAGCATATCCCCCTGACTCAGGCCCTGGGTCGGGTCACGGCCGAACCCATATACGCACAACTCTCCCTACCCCCCTTCCCGGCGTCAGCCATGGACGGGTATGCAGTTCGGCGCAAAGATTTCGACGAAGCAAAGCCCCTGCGCTTGATCGGTCAAAGCCTCGCCGGACACCCCTACCCTGGGACGGTAACCGCGGGAGATTGTGTGCGTATTTTTACCGGCGCAGTCGTCCCTGACGGCGCAGATCTCATTATTTTGCAAGAACGCCTCGCAGCGTCTGCGGTTAGTAACGACGGTACTGAGGTCATCCACTTTGCAGAACATGAGCCTGATGAGGCTTTCATTCGACCCATCGGTAACGATATCGAGCAGGGACAAATCATCTGCCCTGCCGGCGAGCTACTTACGCCCCTGTTGCTGGGGTCACTGGCATCGGCTGGCGTTAGCATGATCCATGTGGTTCGCAAGGTGCGGGTGGGCGTTTTCTCTAGTGGTGACGAGCTACGGGACCCGGGCACACCACCTGAAGAGCTGGCGCTGGGGCAGATTTACGACTCCAATGCCTTCACCGTGGCCAATCTGTTACAGCGCCTGCCCGTCGAGCTGATTCCGTTACAGCGTCTCGCGGATGATGAACAAGCAGTGGCAACCGCACTGGCTGATGCGGCGGACAGCTGCGACCTGCTCATCACCAGCGGTGGCGTTTCTGTTGGCGATGCAGACTTTATTGGCGCCACAATCGCTCGCCTCGGTCATCTTGCGTTTTGGAAGCTCAACCTAAAACCTGGCAAACCGCTGGCTTTTGGCCGTATTGGTCAATGCTGGATATTCGGTCTACCAGGGAATCCGGTATCAACCATCGTTACCTTCCTGCTATTGGTAAAGCCCAGTTTGCAACTATTGTGTGGCGGACGGCCACCTCCGCTGCTGCGCGTAAACGCCAAGCTCGCAACCCAAGTTTTGCATACCCCCGGCAGAGCGGAATATCAGCGCGGAATCTATCGTGAGGATGACAACGGAGAGCTTCGTGTCGCGCATACCGGCGACCAAGGCTCCAACCGTCTTAGCACGTTCAGCGGGGCCAACTGTCTAATCGAAATTCCTAAGACCACCGGCAGTCTACCCAAGGATAGCGTAGTGAGCATTCTGCCCTTAAGTGATTTACTCGCCTAACGAGTTGTCTTCGCCCAACCCTAGAGCGATGGCACTTTGGATATCCTCTACTGCTCCGCTACCGTCGATTTCTGTGTACTTGATTACACTCTTGCCACGGTAGAAGTCTACCAAGGGTTGGGTTTGCTCGTAATACACCGACAATCGTTCACGCACAGTAGCCTCGGTATCATCCTCGCGCTGCTGCAGCGCCTCACCGGTAACGTCATCGACGCCGTCCTGTTGGGGTGGATTGTAGACGACGTGGTAAACGCGACCGGATCCTGGGTGCACCCGACGTCCGGTAATGCGCTTGATAAGCTCTTCGTCAGCGACCTGAATCTCCACGACCGCGTCGATGGGAATACCTGCATCATCCATGGCCTGAGCTTGGGGAATGGTGCGAGGAAAACCATCAAAGAGAAAACCCTTGGCACAGTCATCGGCCTGAATACGTTCTTTCACTAAGTCGATGATGATCTCGTCGGAGACTAGGGCACCAGAGTCCATCACAGCCTTGACGCGCGCTCCCAACTCACTGCCAGAGCCAACGGCGGTGCGCAGCATATCGCCAGTGGATATCTGAGGTATACCAAGAGCATCCTTGATGAACTGGGCCTGCGTTCCCTTACCCGCACCGGGCGGTCCTAACAGTATGATTCTCACAATGCTCTCCTTTGATTGACCTTGGATTGACCNTGCTAGGTGCTGGCCCATCGGTTACTGGCTGGCCTTCATGTGCCAACAAAGCCGCGTACTTTAACTGAAATTTTGGTCTGCGAAACGCGCCATTGGCTGAAGGATGGACGCATGACTTACGGCACGTATCGCACCACTTGCAAGGCGCCGCGTAAGTAGGACAAATGACTGAGAAGCTCCAAACAGGCGAGCCAGTCAGAAATTTGTACTTCGACCTTAATCTGCGCCAGTTCCTCATCCAACAGCTCTCCCGATGCTTTGGCAATTGGCAAACCTTGATCGGCCAACAANGTCGTAATGTCGCGCAACAGACTCTCTCTATTTTTCGCGATAATTTGAAAACCGCAGCGCGAGGGATAATGGGGTATCGCGTCGGGCGCGATGTCACGCCATAGACCNAGGGTATCTGCCAACCCTGATTCGGTAAGCATGCGGTTAGCTAGGGAAATGTAGCTGTGCTGGCCAAGGGCAACTGCAACAAAAAAAGTCTTGGTATCTGCATAATCCAGTAGCCGCGCCAANTGCGCGAACCCCTCATCATCAAGTGNCGCAGCCCCTGCGCCAGTCACAACATTTTGCAAAATACNCTTACCGCGTCGAGCGCTCTTCATTTGGCTATCACTNCGGAAAAAGGCAGCGACATTTGCCTTAGCACGGTGTGTGCGCATGAAGCCAAGGCGCGGCTCTAGCCACGCCCGATGTGGACGCACAGGACCACCCGATACGATTTCTACCTGCTCACCGGTTTTTAAAGGTCTGCGTGTGGGAGCCAGTTCGCCATCGATATAGCCCCCTGTGCAGGTATGGCCNAGCTCCGTATGAATGCGATAGGCGAAGTCCAGCACCGTCGCCCCCGCAGCCAAATCCAGCACGTGCCCTCTGGGNGTCGATACGTAAATTCGGTCTTCNGCCACGCGCTGGGCCAGTAGGTCGGGCAGACTTTCAATACCATCTAGCGTTTCGTGCCAATCGATGACTTGGCGCAGCCAACCCATTTTTTCCGCATAGCCACTCGCATCCGGCTCGTCGGTGCCCTCTTTATAGGCCCAGTGCGCACAGACACCCAACTCCGCGTTTTCGTGCATTTCGCGGGTGCGGATTTGCACCTCCAGTGAACGCCCATCATCAAAGGTTATCGCGGTATGAATGCTCTGGTAACCGTTCTCTTTGGGCNCAGCAATGTAGTCATCGAACTCGCTGGGTACGTGAGACCAAGTGCTNTGAATAATGCCCAGGGATGCGTAACAACTGGCGAGATCATTGACAACAATCCTCACCGCCCTGACGTCGTGGACATCATNCAGGGNAATGCCCTTAGACTGCATTTTGCGCCAGATGCTGAAAATGTTTTTCGCCCGGCCCTTGACCCTTGCCGTAATGCCAGCCTTGGCGAGTTGCCCCTGTATCACCTCCACCAATTCGGCAATTTGCTCTTCGCGCTCTTGCCGACGACGCTTAAGCTGTTTCGCGATGCCTAGGTAAATATCCTCACGCAAGTAGCGCAAGGATAGGTCTTCGAGTTCCCACTTCAGCTGCCACATGCCCATGCGATTGGCCAAGGGCGCAAAAANACTTGCCGCTTCCCGCGCGATACGCTGCTGCCTCGCCTCGTCATAGTCCTTGGCATAGCGCAGCGCCTGTACTCGCTCCGCCAGTTTNATTACCGCAACCCGAAAATCNTGAATCAGCGAGACCATCATGCGTTTGATGTTCTCTACCTGTCGGNTATCTTNACCACCCAGCACGGGCGTATCGGATACCTCTAACAGGCTCGAAGTGGCGAGTGTTGCCACGCTGACGCAGAGCCTTGTCGCCTGATCCCCAACACGCCGCTGTAGGCCATCCTCATCAAACAAACTTCTACGCAAACCGGGATAGGTCATTGCTGCCAACACAGCAGCCTGATCGAGACGCAGCTCGGCGACCATTTCGGCGAGCTCAAGGCTCTGCAGCAGCAGGCTATCGCCAAAGCCTGATAGCCANGNGGCAGCCTCTTCTAAGGGTTCGTGCTGCAGACGTGCATGCCCTTGAACCAAGCGCTGACTCCATTGAGCAATATCTATGTTGCCATCCGGCAGTTTTGGGACCGCGGAGCTAACGCTTACCATCTAAGAATATCCTGCTGCTACGCTGCGATTTGACATAAGACCATGGATGCGAATTTCAGTTCGATGGAAGGATGAGGCATATAACCTAACGCGAAAAATAGCCCACTGTCTCGACATGCGCTGTGCCGGGGAACATATCGTACACACCCACTTGCTGTAGTGCATAGCCTGCAGCCGCCAAAACCTTAGCGTCTTCGGCAAAGGTTGTGGGNTTACAGGAGACATATACGACTTTTTGCAGAGATTGGATGCTCACCCAGGATTCCAAATTTGGCCCNGCGCCACTTCGCGGAGGATCCAATATCATTGCCTTGGGCAAGGCCTCAAGTGGGGCGNGGATAGCAAGGCCCGTGCCCGCATCACCGTAAAGATCTGCAGCATAAAATTGGCTCTTGTCCGCTAATGCGTTTCCTTGCGCATTGGCTTTTGCTCTTGCCACNGCCTCGTCGCTGACTTCTATACCCACCGCTTGCGCCCCTGCTCTGGCTAACGGCAGCGTGAAGTTACCGATGCCACAGAACATATCGAGTACCGACTGCCCTCTAATGGTCCCCAAATAACCCATTACCGTGCGCACCAGTTCCCGATTCATTGGCGCNTTTACCTGGGTGAAGTGATGCGGAAAAAAGCCAAGGGTTACGCCATATTCGGGTATCTGGTAATGCAGTAGCTGCATATCCGAATCGGTCTCGCTGATCCCTCGAAGCGTGTCATAACCTTTGCTCTGGGAAAGCACCTGCACCGCCCAGCGTCTCTCAAAGTGCCGCCAGACCTGCATATCTTCAGCNGTGAGCGGCTGCAGNTGACGTACGATCACNGCGCAGCGGTCATCTCCTTGAGCGAGTTCAATTTGCGGTATGGTGCGCGGGTCGNATAGCNCGCCGACCGCCTGCTTGAGGGGTGAAATCAGGCGCGACAGCTCCGGCGTCAATGTAAGGCATGCATCNAGACGCGCAACACGATTGCTAAAAGACTCGCGAAAACCCACCAACACTTGGTCACCTACCACACGCACGCCGAGCCTTGCTTTGCGTCGATAGCCAAGACGCAGCAAAGATACCGGTGTGCGCCAGCTAAGCGGCTCGATCTGCTGCAGTTTGAGCTGCTCGGAGAGCTGTTGTTGCTTATGCGCCAGCTGGGCATTTGNCGACATATGATGGGTTGCGCAACCGCCACAGCGNGGNAAATAGGTACAAGGCGACGACACCCGGTCAGCGCTCAATTTATCGNTTGGGTGGCCGTCGGCAAACCGCTGGNCTCCCCGGCGCTTTAAGATTCTCGCCTTGGCAACTTCGCCAGGAAGCGCGTTACGCACCCATACCGGGCGCTCATTGTGTTCGCCACCGCCCAACCCCTGATCTGACAGCCGAGAGATGCTTAGTTCGATTTCTGTGGGTTGTTTTGACACTGCCTTCCTTNGCGACCGGTTAATGACGCTGNNACATTTTTCGACTGGTCAGCGGTTTGTCCCCGAGCAGCGGTTCAATCGCTGCCCGCATCAGCCCCTTCGCTGCATCCAATGTTGCCGAATCGCTAAAATCTCTGCTCGCAATAGCCAGCAAGGATTGCCCGCTAACGACTCGCACCGATCCATCGCCACCGCTGACCCGACGAAATCCGACCTGCGGCTCGAAACGATATAAGGCACTGGCATTTAGAGGTTCACCAGCGTCGGAAAAATCAATGCCGTAGCCTAGTTGATCAAGTAGCTCTAACTCAAAAAGTCGCAGCGCCGGCTGCAGTGCGTCCCCCTCCTCCAGCGCTTCAAGTACCTGCATCGCGGCTTGGAACAACTGCGGCTCTTGCTGGCGTTCCCGCAACACGCGTGTCAGCAGCTCCAAAACATAGAAGCCCGCGTAAAGGGCCTCGCCCTGTAAGGCAATGAAATGATGGCTTTCGAATTTCTGAATGGTCACCAGTTCGCTGCGCCCGACCCAACTCACTGTTCCGACGCTAAACGGTTGCACATTAAGCTGGCCCTGCTTCTTACTGCGGTAACCTCGAAGCACACCTGCCAACCGCCCCTGTCCTTGAGTGAACAGTTGAACAATCGCACTGGTCTCGCGATAGGGCCTGACATGCAGTATCAACGCCGGTTCGATTTGGGCAGCAGGCATGGCGGAATTCAGTCGTAACCTAGGTTACGCATGTGCATGGCGTTATTGGTCCAGCCCTTTCGCACCTTAACCCACAAGTGCAACATCACCTGATGATCAAGCATCAGTTCAATATCTTTTCTCGCTTCTTGGCCAATTAGCTTTAACCGCGATCCCTGTTTGCCGATGACGATACGTTTCTGCCCATCACGCTCAACGACGATATCCGCGTGAATGTCGATGACCTTGTCGCCCTGCTTAAAATGCTCGATCACCACGGTGGCCGAGTGGGGGATTTCATCACCGAGCTGGCGCATCAGTTTTTCGCGCACAATTTCCGCCACCAGGAAACGCTCAGGCTGGTCTGTTACCTCATCGTCTGCAAAAAAGTGTGTTCCCAGCGGCAGGCGTGCAAATACGTTTTCTCGAAAACGCTCGATACCATCTTCTTTCAAGGCGCTTAAAGGCACGATTTCATCAAACAAGGAGCGCTCACCGAGGGCCTGCATTTGCGGCAACAGCTGCGCTTTGTCCTTGATCAGATCAACCTTTGAAAGCACGGCAAATTTCGGCGCCTGATGCGCCGCTACAAGCTTCAGCACATGCTCGTCCGCTGGTGTGGTTTTACCGCCCTCGATCAGCACAACCAGCAGATCAACATCAGACAGCGCTGAGGTTGCATTACTCACCATGTAGCGATTCAACTCGCGCTCTGTTTGCTGATGAATACCCGGGGTATCCACATAGATCGCCTGATTGCCCTGCTGCGTGTCGACGCCAATCAAGTTGCGTCGGGTGGTTTGCGGCTTGCGTGAGGTGATACTGATTTTTTGCCCTAGCACATGATTGAGTAGCGTCGACTTACCCACGTTCGGACGACCAACCAAAGCCACATAGCCACAGCGAGTTACTTCAGCCATGGTCACTACCGCCCTTCGTCAGAGTCGTCAGCCAATACAGGATCAGCCTCTGTCTGAATTGGTGCCTGATGCTGAACCGCCGCGGAGTTGTTGAGCGTCGCTTTATCATGGTTGCTGGCGTGCTTTTTCGTATGGCTCTTGGTTTTCTTTTTTGACTTTTTTTCCTTTTGCGAGTGGAAGGCGTGCTGCTGCGCCAGCGCCAATATCAGCACCTCGTGGGCTGCTGCTTTTTCTGCTGCACGACGCGAAGAGTCCGCGGCGACTGCCTGTAAGGCCAAACTCGGCACCTCGCACTTAACCGTATATTGGCGCTGGTGATCGGCGCCGCTGACCTGCTCAACCGTATACGTCGGCAAGTCGAGACCATTACCCTGCAGCAGCTCTTGCAGCCGCGTTTTGGGGTCTTTCAAACTTTCTGCATCGAGACCCTCAGTAAGATCAGCGAAAAGTTTTTGCACCAATTGTTGGGCTTGCTCGATACCTCCATCTTCATGCACGGCACCAATAACCGCCTCGAGAGCATCGGCCAAAATCGATGCCCGTTGGCGGCCACCAGATCGCAGCTCGCCAGAGCCTAGCTGCAGGTATTCGGGTAAATCGATCCTTATGGCGACCTGCGCAAGCGTCTTGCCTCGCACGAGCTGCGCCCGCATCAACGACAATGCATCTTCTTGAACGTGTGGATAGTTTCGGAAAAGCATGCTGCCGACGAGGTAGCCGAGCACGGCATCGCCGACGAATTCAAGCCGCTCGTTATTCGTTTTCGAATGGCTTTTGTGCGTCAAAGCCTGTTGTAACAAACCGAGGTCGCTGAATTGATAGCCAATACTGCGCTGCAATGCTGCAAGGTTGTCGGCGCTACCCGTAGACGAATTCATGGGCTACTCGTGGGATCCTTGCTCTAGCCAGCGGTTGCGGTCAAAAGAAGGCCAATGCCATCCCGGCTCTTTGTGCGCCCAAATGGCGATAGCCTTACCAACAACGTTGTCGTGAGACGCCAGACCCCAAGCACGCGAATCAGCTGAGTGATCTCGATTATCGCCCATGACCAAGTACTCGCCGGGACCAATGTTCCAGGTTTGCGCACGTTCAGGTCTCCGCGTGCGGTGCATGAGATGATTAACGTCGTCGATTGTTTCAATGTATTCCCGTGCAGGCATGCCAAACTGCGAATCGGTAAATTCCCGCACAAAGGTATATTTCAGCCGTTCACCATTGATCGTTAAGGTCTTATTTTCGTAGCGCACGGTATCGCCAGGAATACCGATAACTCGCTTTATAAAGTAACGCGGGTCATGAGGTGGAATAAACACCATCACATCCCCTCTGGCAGGTGGCACGCCCTCAGTAAGCTTCAGGTCAAAGACCGGCATCTTCAAGCCGTAGGCATATTTATCGACCAAGATGAAGTCCCCCACGTCGAGGGTAGGCACCATGGATTCAGAGGGAATTTGATAGGGCTCGGCGACAAAACTCCGCAGCAGGAATACGGCCAAGAAGATTGGGAAGAACGAACGTGCATATTCAACCAACACTGGCTCGCTGACTGCAGCATTGGCCGCGGCGTCGACCTGAGCTTTGCCTTGGGCCTCGGCGAGCCTTTTAGGTTTGAAGAACCAACTGTCTGCCGCCCAGATAGCGCCGGATATTACCGACGCCCAGAAGAGGTAATAGGGAAGATCAATATCCATAACGTTCCAGTGCGCCTAGCGCTCGACTTTCAGCGCCGCTAAGAAGGCCTCTTGAGGTATCTCTACCTGACCGAGTTGCTTCATGCGCTTTTTGCCCTCTTTCCGCTTTTCAAGCAGCTTTTTCTTCCGCGTGATGTCACCACCATAACACTTCGCTGTGACGTTCTTGCGCAGCGCCTTAACGGTTTGGCGGGCCACAATCTGACCGCCGATGGCAGCCTGGACCGCCACGTCAAACATCTGCCGCGGTATCAATTCCTTCATTTTTTCAGCCAAGGCCCGACCTCGATGCTGGGCCTGATCGCGATGCACAATACTCGCCAGCGCATCCACTTTGTCGCCGTTAATCAGTATGTCGAGCTTGACCAGCTTGGCGCTTTCGAAGCGCGCAAAACTGTAATCTAGTGAGGCAAATCCGCGGCTGACGGACTTCAGCCGGTCAAAGAAATCCATAACAACTTCGTTCATCGGCATTTCCCAGTGCATGGAGACCTGTCCCTGAGAAAAGTGCATGTTCTTTTGTACGCCGCGGCGTTCCACACACAGCGACATGACATTACCGACGTAGTCTTGAGGGACGAGAATGTTGACCTCAGCAATGGGTTCACGCATCTCCTTAAAATTGTTCGGCAACCGAGATGGATTATCTACCTGCATGACTGATCCATCGTTCTGCTCGACTTCATACACCACCGTCGGCGCCGAGGTAATCAGATCAAGATCGTACTCACGCTCCAGCCGTTCTTGCACAATTTCCATGTGCAGCATGCCGAGGAAACCACAGCGAAAGCCAAAGCCGAGCGCATCTGATGATTCGGGTTCATAGAACAAGGAGGCGTCGTTCAGCACCAGTTTTTCTAGCGCTTCGCGAAAAGTCTCGAAATCTTCTGATTGCACGGGGAAAAGTCCTGCATAAACTTGCGGCTTGACGCGAGCAAAGCCCGGCAGCTGTTCCACATCGGGGGTTTTCGCGCTGACCAAAGTATCGCCCACCGGTGCGCCGGTTATCTCCTTGATTCCGGCTACCACATAGCCCACCTCGCCTGCGCCCAGACTTTTGTCCGGCTCGCGCTTCGGTGTAAAGCGCCCAAGCTGATCGATGGTATGCACTTTCTTGGTGGACTTAACGATAATCTTATCGCCCTTGTTGAGGCGCCCCTGCACCACCCTAACCAGCGAAACGATGCCCAGGTAGTTGTCAAACCAGGAATCGATGATCAGCGCCTGTAGGTCTCCATCGTCACTGCCCTCTGGCGGTGGAATGGTATCGACAAGATGGCCCAACAGTTCGTCAACGCCTTGGCCAGTTTTCGCGCTACAGGAAGTAATTTCGCTGACATCTAAACCAATAATGTCTTCGATCTCTCCAGCCACGCGCTCTGGCTCCGCTTGGGGCAAATCAATCTTGTTCAGCACAGGCAGCACTTCTAAACCCTGCTCTATCGCCGTATAGCAGTTAGCCACGCTCTGGGCTTCAACACCCTGGGCCGCATCTACGACGAGCAGTGCGCCTTCACAGGCAGCGAGGGAGCGGGACACCTCGTAACTGAAGTCCACATGCCCGGGAGTGTCAATAAAGTTAAGCTGGTAAGACGCACCGTCGGTGTGCTGGTACTGCAGCGTGACGCACTGCGCCTTGATGG
>PBTJ01000008.1 GCA_002726925.1 Gammaproteobacteria bacterium
CCGCCTGCACTGATCCAGCAAGCATGTATCAACGATTGCACGCCTGTTGGCGTGCTTTGCCCGAAAACCCTGAAGCGCTTGCACGGCATAAGTTGCTGGGTCTTGGTTACTCCGAAGCGCAACTCGGTTCGATTTCCCTGCTCGAACCGGTGAAGTGGTACGGGCGTTTGCTGGGCAAGGAAGCGCTGCAGGCTCGGCTGTCAGGAACGGAAATGCCAAAGGCGAGGCCCTACCACGCCGATACACCGTTAAACCGGGTGGTCGATTATTTGCCGCCCGAGAGTATGCCAGCGCGGCAGCTAGCCGAACTGGCAATATTCGATGGCGCTACTCAAGTGAAAGCCTTGCTGGCTGCCTGGGGTGACGATTTGCTTGCCGCAGATGCCGAACTCAGACCAATACTCACGCGCTTGGCTGCAGGGTCTGACGTCGTAATTGCTCTGCATGCTGGTGTGTTGTCGGTTGCGCAAGCGTTGCAGCAGATGCACACGTTGGCTGAACCTCAAAACGAATACATTGCCGCACCTTTAATCGGCTGGTGTACGGCGCTTGCCCAACAGATTACCGCCGACTGATGGGCGCGACGAGAGAGCACAGCGTTGATGCGCAGCAGGCGGCGGGTGCTTGGTTCGGGGTCGCCGCTGTAGAACCGTTGGGCAATGGGCACATTCACCGAACGTATTTGCTCCGCCCCGATGACAATTCTGCCGAGCGCTATGTGCTGCAGAAGATCAATGGCCAAGTGTATGGCGACATCCCTTTGCTGGTAGAACAAACCGCGCGAGTGCTTGCGGCGTTAAGCACTGA
The DNA here is from genome assembly GCA_002726925.1 of Gammaproteobacteria bacterium. Taxonomy (GTDB): domain Bacteria; phylum Pseudomonadota; class Gammaproteobacteria; order Pseudomonadales; family Azotimanducaceae; genus UBA4421. The sequence continues at coordinate 808 of PBTJ01000008.1, forward strand.
CTTGGTTTTCTGCGCTGCCTATCAAGTACCTGAACTGATTCCGACGCGAAGTGGCGAACCAATTTGCACGATCGCCAGTGACGATGAGCACCAGGTGTGGCGTTTGTGGCGCTTCGTTGAAGATTCGATGACCTGCGACCCGCCGACGAATCGCCAGCAAATTCGCACGGCGGCAAGGGCTTTTGGCGCCTACCAACGAGCGATAGTGGTTCTTGAGCAACCAGCATTGGTGGAGACTATCCCGGGCTTTCTCGATATGACTAGCTATTTACGTGCATTTGACGCCACGCTGGGGCGGAGTGAACTATCCGAGCGCGAGGCAGCGGCGCAGTGGATTGCACGGGTACAAGAGAATCGTGCGTGGCCTGAAAGTTTGTTGCAGTTTAATGCGGTAATTCACGGCGACTGCAAAATCAATAACCTGCTCTTCGATCAGCAGGGCGAACGCGTGCTGTCGGTCATCGATTTAGACAACAATATGATGGGCCACTGGGCATGGGACTTTGGCGACTTAGTGCGATCGGTTTCTTTCAGTCGAGGAGGCTTCGACAAGCTAGATTATCAGGCGTGCATCGAGGGTTTTTTGGCGGGGCGAGGCGATAAGCCAGATCCAGACGAACTGCTGACGGAGCATTTGGCGACGGCGCCGGCATTCCTCGCGTTCATGCTGGGGCTGCGATTTCTCACCGACCACCTGGCTGGTGATGAGTATTTCGTAGTACCCAAACATGGCGACAACTTGCAGCGCGCTATTGAACAATTCGAGCTGTTCAACCAATTCCAGTCCAATGAAGATAGGATGCGCGTCTGCGCTCAGGATGCGTTAGGTCAGTTTACAACGCTTACTCAGCCCCTTTAGATTAAGAAGCTTCGGCTAGACCAAAAAGCTCAGGACCAGGCTCACCACTGCGGCCATGGACAATACGAAGAGCGCGGTTATAACCACCCCAACAATGATGAAATGGCTGGCCTTGCCGCGGGCAAAGTCACGTTCGCGTTTTTCCTTGGACTGCACGCCAATCATTGCCGAAATGGCGCTACCAAACATTTCCAATAACGTCAGCTGAGTGTCATCAACGCTTTCAGATGGCTCGACGACCTGCGTGTCATCGGCCGATTTGTGTTGCGTGGTGTCTGACATGGCTTGTACCGATAGACTGTGGATGTCGCGCAGCAGTATAAGTCATCGGGAATAGGGGGTGGGTAAGTCTGTGAATATTGAAGACGTAATCGGGGCCGTCTGTCGGTTTTTTCGGCCGTCGATCTGTGCGCTCGCCATGGGCCTATTGGCCTCCTGCACTGTTCAGCAGTTGGCCAACCAGCCGCTGCAGTTGGTTAAGGGCAACGCACCGATTTATCCCGCAGTTTTGAAAGCTGAGGGCATTGGCGGCCAGGTGACCGTGCAATACGACGTGACACGACAAGGCCGAGTCGTGAATGCTCGGATTGTCGCCAGTGAGCCATCGGGGTTGTTTGATACAGCAGCGTTGCAGGCCTTGGGCAGTTGGCGCTTCAAGCCACAAGTACGTGAGGGCGAAGTCGAAGCGGTGTTGGGCATGACCAGTACCTTGGAATTTCGTGCGCCCCAATGAACACTAATACCATTAGTTGGAACAAAGAGGCAGGCGATTCATACCAAAGTGAACTATGTCATCTTGTTGCTTGCGGTCATTGTCATGGCCGCGGCGTTTATTACAGCGCCCCCAGTCGCCAGTGCCGAGTTTCTGGCTGAGCATATCGGCTACATGTTGCGCGTAACCGCGCGTCTGGCATTTGCACTGTTCCTACTTGCATACATCGCTCGGCCCTTGGCGGAGTTGCTGTGTAGTCGACTCGTCCTAGTGCGACATCGTCGTTATCTAGGATTAGCCGTCGCCCTCGTGATGACCGTGCATTTTGGCTACGTCTGGGCACACCTCGTCACATCTGGCGAAAAGCTGGATTGGCTTACCGGTATTTTTGGTGGGGCCGCCTTCGTGTTGCTCTGGTTAATGGCCGTAACCAGCAGTAACGCGACGCGGTTGAAATTGGGGATGGCTTGGCATCGCTTACACCTTGTTGGCCTGCACTACGTTTGGCTGATCTTCCTGCAGACTTTTATCGGCGTGGCGCTGACCTCAAATTCCTCTTGGGCTTTGGTTATGTCAGCGCTGGGGATGGTCGCTCTGTGTGTGCGGCTGGCTGCTTGGACAGCTCAGCGATTTAGGCGCACGGCGTAGTCGCCGGAAAACTCGCCTGCTGGATTACCGTCAGCCAACAGCACCTCACAGGTTAGCGGGAAGCGTCCCTTGCCCGTGGCTTTGAGCTTCGTCATTTCTCCAGCGTGCTCACCGAAGCTGCAGCGCACATAGATGTCTTGGGCTACGGGTTTGGCGTAGTTGATTTGACCGTTGGCAATGACGATTGAAGCATCCAGTGCGTTTAGCTTCAGCTGTAAGTGCATCATGCCCCAGCCTGTCAGCGCCTGTATGGCGTACAAACTGCCTGCGAACGCGGTGCCGTGTACGTTTACATTTGGGGCGAGAGAGGCTTCGGTCGTCAGCACCTGACCGTCAAAGTCAGCGATCTGCATTTGCATGGCCTGAGACAGCGGTATCTGCTGATGCCAGATCGTTTGCAGCTCTGCGCAAAGCGCTTTGGTGTCGGCGGCCGTTTCGTTCATGATCACTGAGGTCCACATGCTTGGAGGAGAAATACGTGATCAGTGTGAATCTGGTGGGAATCAATGTCTATCAGGTTGTCCTTGAGGGCAGCGCAGAGAGTTTTCACCGAGTAACGCTAGACCCGGAGTTTTATCAAACCCTCTGCGCGGGCACGAATACTCAGGAATGGGTGCTGATCCAAGCATTCAAATTTCTGCTAGAGCACGAAGAGCGCGCCGCTATTGCGGAACAATTTGATTTGGCAGATTTGGTTCAACGCTATCCGGGTTTTATCGCCGATATGCAGGATCGTCTGGGTTTTACCCAGCTCAAGCAAGAGCGCGGTTGGTGAGAGTAGTGGCGCGACGCTAGTACCCTGCAGGCAAGTTGCAGTAACCTTAGCGAAACTGGTTGGAGACACTTATGCGAGCAACGGCACTCTATTGTGTACTGGCGCTATCTTTTACTTCGCTGTCAGCGGTAGCTGACGTGTTGAACGAAACCATTGCCGACGAGGTGGCAGCCGTCGCCGATCGTGTCGTGGCTTGGCGGCGTGACATTCATGCCAACCCTGAGCTATCCAATCGGGAGTTTCGCACTTCTGAGCTTGTCGCGGAGCATCTGCACGATCTTGGGATCGAGGTGCAAACTGGCGTTGCNCACACTGGTGTCGTNGGNGTGCTCGAGGGCGGCAAGCCCGGCCCAGTCATCGCTTTGCGTGCTGATATGGACGCCCTNCCGGTCACGGAAAAAACGGGGCTGCCCTATGCATCGAAGGTGCGTGNCGAGTATCAGGGCCGCGAGGTCGGTGTAATGCATGCTTGTGGTCATGACAATCATGTAGCCATCTTGATGGGGGCAGCCGAAGTGCTTGCAGCCGTTCGGGACGAGTTGCCGGGGACCGTGAAGTTTCTGTTTCAGCCCGCGGAAGAGGGCCCGCCTAAGGGAGAAAATGGGGGCGCGAAAATGATGATCGAAGAGGGGGCGCTACAAAACCCGCAAGTCGATGCGGTGGTGGGGCTGCATATTTCGCAAAGCGATGTGGTTGGTCGGGCCAGTTTCCGATCACTGGGCATGATGGCGAGTGCCCAGCGATTTGACGTGGAAATTACCGGCAGTCAAACCCACGGCGCGCTNCCTTGGTCTGGCGTAGACCCTATTGTAACGGGTGCCCAGATCGTCAACGGCNTACAGACCATTGCCAGCCGCCAAGTTGATATCACCCAGCACCCCGTTGTGGTCACGGTGGGTAAATTTGAAGCCGGTGTGCGCNACAACATNGTGCCAGAGACCGCGCGGTTAAGCGGCACCATTCGCACCTTCGATCCGAATGTGAGAGCGCAGGTGCACGAAAAAATTGAACGCATCGTCACTCAAGTAGCACAGTCNCAGGGCGCNACCGCCACGGTAGAGATCGATCCTGGCGTGCCCGTCACATACAACCACGCCGAACTGACGAGCCAACTGCGGCCGACCCTAGAGGCCGTTTACGGCAGTGACAACGTGTCCCTGCCTCCGCTGATTACTGGCGCTGAGGACTTCTCCTTTTTTCAGGAACAGGTGCCTGGATTCTTTTTCTTTATCGGCGGTCGACCGAACGACGTGCCGGCAAAAATGGCGATTCCCAACCACTCACCGTTCTTTTATGTTGACGAATCTGCACTACCCCTAGGGGTTCACGCCATGTCGCGGCTCGCGGTGGACTACCTCAGAGCGGGTGCCAATCACGCTCCTAGCGCAGGGCTCGACTAGAGCCCCCAGCATTCGCCATCGTTGGCGAACAAAATGGTGCCGTCGTAGTTCTCTTCGATGGCATTGCGGCTGAGGCTTTCCCGTCCGCGGGTNCGCACGTTTCTATGTCCTAAGATCATCATTCGCGCATCGGCTTGGTTCGCAACACGACCAAGTTGGGAAGGTCTGGCGTACAAGTCTCGAAGAACACCGCGAGAGTTTTCAGGTATCGCGTGGCTAACCACTAAGGCATCTGCATCCTTGGCAAAGGTCGCCGCGAGATTCTTAGAATTGTTAAAGCTGCCGGTGATGACAATGCTCTGACCGTCGATCTCGATGCGCCAAGCTAGCGCCGGTATGTCGCCATGATGTACAGGGATCGCGGTCATCTTCACATGCTCGGTNTGATAACGCGCCCAGCGCTTCGAGCCGCTGGCGGGCACATCAATACTACGTACCCGATAACCCAAACTNGATCGAGGTTTGAAGGCGTCGGCTAGGTAGGGATAAACACCTTGCGGCCCAAANAGCCGCTCGATGAGTTCGCGGGTCGAGGGGTTGATGCCGCCATCACCCGTCGGGCCCATGATGGTTAAGCGGTGTTCCCGGGTGTCACTTTGCGCCGCGCCAATATAGGCCGGAAGGTCAACGCTATGGTCAGGTCGCAGCTGCGTGAAGGCGATGGCCTCAACGGTGTCAAAACTGGCGCCGGATTTCTCGAAGCCGATCTGTGAGCCTGCGCCCATGTCGACTAGGACACGAGCGACATCGTCGTGCCAGATCAGATAACTGGGGGAGGCTTGGCCATCGTTAAGTTCNCCGCTGCCAGCACCGAGAATTTCTATCCAAACGCCTTGGTCGCCGCAGTGGTTACTGCTGGCGATAGCGTTGCCTGCTAAAACCAGTGTCGAAAACAAAACGAGTAAGGTGCGGGACAGGGGGCTGTTGAGGTTCATATCGATGTTTCTCAGTAATCAGGACTGACGAGGCGTTTTAAAGGGCTTCAATTTCCGCCACAAGATGGGCGAATCCCGCCTCATCGGGCATCCGCCAATCACCTCTTGGCGATAGGCTGACGCTGCCTACCTTGGGCCCCGGCGGCAGGGTCGTGCGTTTGAATTGCTGAGTCATGAAGCGTCGGAAAAACTCTGCAAGCCAGCGTTTGATTACCTCTGCAGCGTAATCATCCCGAAAGCTGCGACAGGCCAAGGCGAAAATCTTAGTGGGCGATGAGCCAAAGCGCAGCCAATGGTAGAGAAAGAAGTCGTGCAGCTCATAGGGNCCAACAAGGTCTTCTGTGCGCTGACTGATTTCGCCATTTTGCGGCGGAATAAGCTCAGGGCTAATCGGTGTTTCTAGTACTGCCTGCAGCACCTCGGCGAGTTCGGCCTGCGCGCGGTGCTGTGCATACCAACGCACTAAGTACGCCATCAGTGTTTTTGGCACGCTGGCGTTGACGTTGTAGTTGGCCATTTGATCCGCGTTGAAGGTTGCCCAGCCAAGGGCCAGTTCGCTGAGATCGCCGGTGCCTACGACGATGCCGCCGACCTGATTGGCATGGTTAAACAAGATTTGCGTGCGCTCACGGGCTTGGGCNTTTTCAAACACCACGTCGTGGGCGCCGCCATGAGATAAATCCGCAAGGTGTTGCGCTACCGCGGCCTCAATCGAAATTTCCTGCAGTGATACCCCAGTGGTCTGCGCTAANCGATGCGCATTGGTCAGCGTGCCCGCTGTGGTGCCGGGGCCCGGCAGCGTGAGCGCGTATAGATTTTCGGCAGGCAGGTCGAGTTTGCCCAGAGCATCCTTGGCAACAAGGAATGCTAGCGTCGAGTCGAGTCCACCAGACANNCCAATGACCAGCCGTTCGGCTTGCGCCGCCAACATGCGCCTTGCNAGCCCCGTGGCCTGTATTTGCAGTATTTCCTGCGCCCGCGCCGCAAATTCTTTTTCATCCTCTGGCACAAAGGGTTGCTTGGGATAATCCCGGCGCAAGGTGTCGAGTACTGGTGCAGTAAGGTTGTCGGACCCGATGCGATACGCCCGAGGACGCGGCATTTGCGCAAAAGTCGAATTTTGTCCGCGGTCGTGTTGCAGGCGCTGCAGGTCGACATCGCGAACCAACGCTTGAGGCGCTAGCTCAAAGCGCTCGCTCTGGCCGAGTAGTTGTCCTGCTTCCGCGATTAAACAGTGCCCACCAAAAACCACATCCTTGGTGGACTCCATTGCACCAGCACCGGCGTAAACATAGGCGCAAAAATTGTTGGCACTGGTCATACGTACCAAGTCTTGGCGATAGTCAGNTTTGCTGATGAGTTCATTGCTTGCGGAAAGATTGCAGACGATGTTGGCGCCCGCCAAGGCGGCATGGGTGCCGGGATTGATCGGCGCCCATAAGTCCTCGCAGATTTCCGTCCCAACTAAGGCCTCGCCGAGGCGGAATAGCTGGTCCACGCGAACATGGAANGTGCCGAGGNNGGTATTTACTTCGGTCTCATTCACATGNGTNCCAGATACAAACCAGCGCTGTTCATAGTATTCGCTGTAATTTGGCAAAAACGTCTTAGGCACCATGCCAAGAATCCGCTGGTTACCAATCGCGACAGCGCAGTTCACTAAACGACCATCGCCGAGCCGCCAGGGCGCGCCAACAAGCAGCAGCGGTAGCTTGCACGCACANAGCTGCTGCAGTGCTTTTTCTGTGTTAGCTAATAACGTCTCGGAAAAAAACAGGTCCTCGGCAGAATAGCCGGTGAGACAAAGTTCGGGAAAAACTCCAAGAGCCACGCCCTGCGCTGCTAAATCATTGGCCTGCTGCAGGATCGATTGNGCGTTGGCGGTAGCATCGCCAATGANCAGCGAAGGTGTTGAGGCAGCCACGCGCAGGTAACCTAANTGGCTGTAATTTATGGATTCGCCTTTATTCGACGGACTCGCGTTCATACGNCGAGTCTAGCCTAAATCACCAAGCAGCATGACTTCTTGTTGTTGATCGCTGTCTAATATTGGCCCGCATACCGATATCGAAGACTGTAGGAAACCTCTGCTATATTTAGCGACGCAAAAGGNCCTTGGAGGGGGAATATGAATTTCGAATTTTCTGATGAGCAAGAGCTGCTGCGCGAGCAAGCCCGCGGTTTTTTGACTGAGCATTGTCCACCCGCGGCGGTTCGTGCTGTGCTCGATGGTGATGCCGACTACGACCCAGCACTCTGGCAAAANATTGTCGAGATGGGCTGGACTGCGACGGTGATTCCCGAAGAATTCGGCGGTCTGGGGTTGTCCTACCTAGAACTGGTGGTAATCGCCGAGGAGTTGGGCCGAGCGGTCGCCCCGGTGCCTTTTAGCTCGTCGGTGTATTTGGCCACCGAAGCGCTTATCGCCTGCGGCTCTCAGGAGCAAAAAGACAAGTGGCTACCCTTGCTCGCCGCCGGCGAGGCCATTGGTACTTTCGCGTTNTCTGAAGGCAACGGCCGNCCCAGCGTGAAAAGCCTAACCACTCGCATGGACGATGCAGGCCTCAATGGTCGNAAGCTGCCGGTTGCCGATGGCCGCGCGGCAGATTTTGCCATCGTAGTCGGTGCATCAGATGCAGGCGATGGCGCGAGCTGGTATTTGGTTGAGTTAGATCAAGCNGGGGTAAGCCGAGAAGCCGTGCGCACCCTCGATTTNTCCCGTGGCCATGCAGTGATCGAGTTCAAGAACGCNGAGGCTGAACTGCTGGGCGGTGAAGGGGCTGGTTGGAGCGCGACCGAGCGACTGCTGGATCGCGCCGCCGTACTGTTCGCTTGGGAGCAAGTGGGNTTGGCGGACGCCGCCATGATTCAAGCGCGAGATTACGCCATGGGCCGCTATGCCTTTGGTCGCGCCATCGCCTCCTACCAAGCGATCAAGCACAAGCTCGCGAATATGTATGTGAAGAACACCCTGGCTCGCAGCAACTGTTATTACGGTGCTTGGGCACTTAATACAGACAGCGCTGAGTTACCGCTGGCGGCGGCGACGGCTCGAGTTGGCGCGATTAAAGCGGCGGTGTTTGCGGCGGAAGAAAACGTGCAGACCCACGGTGGCATGGGATTCACNTGGGAGTTCGATTGCCAATTNTACTACCGGCGCGCCAAGTTGCTCGGCGTCAACGTGGGTAGCGAAGGCTATTGGCAAGACCGCTTGATCACAGCCTACGAGCAGAACAACGCAGCCTAAGCTGCAGCACAGAATTTCATTGAGGAACGACCATGGATTTTAACGACACACANGAAGAGGCAGCGTTTCGCGCCGAGGCAGCCGCTTGGCTCAAGGCCAACGTGCCGACGCCAGACGAGTTAGCCGGTCTTGATGACATTGCCGCATCGAAGCTCTGGCAGAAGCGCAAGTATGATGCCGGTTGGGCCTGCATCCGCTGGGAGAAGCAATACGGTGGCCGCGAAGCTACGGCCATTGAACAGGTGATCTGGAACCAAGAAGAGGCCAANTTCNACACCCCCGGAGGGGTCTTCGTCATCGGTCAGGGCATGGCAGCTCCAACGCTAATGACGTGGGGTAAGCCCGAACATCACGAACGTTTTTTGCCCAAGTTGGCTAGCGGCGAAGAAATTTGGTGCCAGTTATTTTCTGAGCCTGCGGGNGGATCTGATNTAGCGGCTCTGCGTACCAAGGCCGAGCGCGATGGCGATGACTGGGTGATCAATGGGCAAAANATCTGGACATCCGGCGCNCATTACTCCGACTTCGGCATTTTGGTGGTGCGTACGGATCCAAATGTCGCTAAGCACAAAGGNTTGAGTTATTTCTTCCTCGACATGAAGTCGCCGGGCGTGGAGATCAAGCCCATCAAGCAACTNACCGGTGGCGCCAACTTTAACGAGGTGTATTTCACTGACGTGCGCATTCCTGACAGCCAGCGACTGGGCGAAGTCGGCCAAGGTTGGCAGGTGGCATTAACCACGCTGATGAACGAACGCGCGGCCATTGGTGGTGGCGGNGCGGGGGTCAACGTGGATGTGGCNTATCGCATTGCCAGTGAGGTGATGATCGACGATAAACCTGCGATCGAAGACAGCGCTGTGCGCGCCAAGCTCGCGGACTGGTANGTACAGGAGTCTGGTCTGCGCTTCACCGGTTATCGCTCCATGACGGCCATGTCTCGCGGCGAGATCCCTGGCCCGGAAAACTCCATCGGCAAACTGGTTGGCGCGCCTAAAACNCAGGAGATGGCTTCATTCTGCATGGACTTGCTTGAGATGAGCGGTGCGATTTGGGACGAGAAGCTGTCCAAGGAAGCCGGATTACTGCAGCTAACCTACATGGGCGCACCGGGCGGACGCATCGCTGGCGGNACGGATGAAATTATGGCGAATATCATTGCCGAGCGTGTATTAGGAATGCCTCAAGAGCCGCGCATGGATAAGGGTATGTCCTTTAGTGAGGTGCCCACCGGCAGTAACTAGCGCTAACTGACTTCCTGGGGAGAGGGAGTGACGCGCGTTTGTGCAAGCAAACGCGCTTTTTTTTCGCCCCTTGGTTTTACGTGTATCAGTCGAGCCAGTGAATGCTATCGCCTACGGCAATTTCTCCAGGCTGCTCTATGCTCAAGTAAACGCCGAGATTGCCACCATTTTCCTTCACCAAGTGGCGCATGATTTTTGGATCCTTGGGGAGGTCGCTGAAGCCGTGGGTTGTCATCACGCAGCGCGGGCATTCGATCTCGACTTTGATCACTGCAGAGCCGATTTGGCCTTGACGCCCCACCCAGTCATTTTCAGGAAAGCCGAGCGCAGTGGTNTCCACCACGATGTTCGGACGAAAACGTCGCACATCGAACCGTGAGCCCTCGCCTTGNGCGATCATGGTCTGCTCGAAGTGTCGCAAACTAGCCTGACTCATCAGCAGTAGTGGAAAGGCATCAAAATATGTGCCCGGCGATGATTCATAGATGAAGAGCTCTTCGGGAAAGGCAGCAAGATCCGGNAGCGGTTCGTCCTCAGTACGCGCAAAGACCTCCCGAAAGTNCGCCTCAGGGTCCGTGCCCTCTTCCANTGGCGGGCGCAAATAGTGTTCGAGCTGATCTGCGGGTAGTAGGGGCCAGAGACTGACCGGAGCATTTACCGCTGCACTCAGAGTCTCGTTAACNCNCGGGTCTGACGANGAAACGCTGCGGCCATCATCGAGCGTAATTTGCACCTCGGGCGAAACCACCTGTGCCGTTGGTTCGCTGGTAAAACTGGCACTCATGCTCAGCAGTTGCGGGAACCGCTTACCCCCTTTGATGCCGCCGCGCTCCTCGTCTTTCAGCGTCCACGCACGGTCGCCGGGAATACCCTTGGCGGTGAGGGCGCTGCGCTGCAGCGCGTGACCGCCCATGCTTTTGACGGGGTAGCGTAGTAGGTGGGTAACGGTGGCAGACATGCAAACCTCGATGAAGTTGTCAGATGAGCAGATTAGCAAGTCCGCGATAATCTGCCAGAACATTTGTTGCGCCCGCTTCGGTAAGGGCATGCCGATCATTGCTGCCAGTAAGCACACCAACGCAGCGCATGTTCAGCGCCTTGCCCGCTTGCATATCTAGCGCGCCGTCGCCAACCATGACCGCTGCGCTTGCTCCAACGCCGAGCGCGTCGAGGTTGTCTTGTAGATGTCTTGGGTCAGGTTTGAGGTGGTCGACGTCGTCCCGGGCATGCAGACAATCGATGAAATCGTCCATATCCGGGAACATGGTAAGNACCGCTGCGCGACAGTTGCGCGTCACGATACCCAGGCGATANCCCGCATCTCTGAGCTGNCCAAGTGCTTGNCGAACACCCTCAAATGGCACGGTATTGCTGGCGGCCTCCATTTCGATATCGTTGATTCGCTGATGACTCGCCNCTGCGTAGGCCTGCGCTGTGTTCGCCAAGGCGGGATCTTGTCCGNTCAACCAAGCCTGAGATGCTTCGATGATTTCAACGATGTACAAGCCGTCATAGATCTCGTCGGGTACCCCTGCCGCCTTGGCCATGGCAGCGATTTGCCGCCGCATGTCGGCGAGGTCGAGATTGGGAACTAAGGTGCCATCGAAATCGAAGAGTATGGCTTTGCNTGTCATTCCTCAGGCTCGCGCTGTCGGCTCGCCCAGCGCTCTTCGTGGGTGTCCTCGATGCGCTGGCGAAAGCGCTGCAGCAGTACCCAACCAATATAGGCACTGCATACGGCCAACAAGGCAGGGTAGGCGAGGGCGGGTACCCAGAAGNCGGCGCCCAACTCCATATGCAGAAAAGCCAGTGTGGCAGCGGTGATTGCCACAGCCATCAGTGACAGAGTCATCAGGTATGCCCCAGCGGCCAGTAACAGGGGCAGCCAGAGTTGGTTGACCGCATCGTCGACGTTGAGGTCGATGACAAATAGCGCGGCTGAAATGACGACAACNCCGGCTAAGCGCAGTGACAAATTGCTCAGGGAAGTTGTTTCCATTAATCCACAATGCCCAGCTGGCCACCATCGATGCGGATATTCTGCCCGTGGATCGCGTCGGCCATTGGGCTGCACAAATAGGCTACCAGTGCGGCGACTTCTTCGCGGCGGCTGATGCGCCGAATAGGAATGTCTTTGGCGACATGGGCTTCAACTTCTTCCCAAGTATCGCCCCAGCCGCGCTTGGCCGCCATTTGCATATAGCTTTGCTCAACCTCTGGCGTATGGATCATGCCCGGCGATACTAAATTCACGCGAATATTGCTGCCCGCAACTTCCTTCGCTAAACCGATGGTCATGTTGGCCAGCGCTCCCTTGGCGGCGTAATAGCCGGGCATTCTGGCGTTTGGGCTGGTGGAACCCACGGTGCCAAGATTGATGATGCGTGCCCAGGGCAGGGCCGTGAGTTTCGGCAGCATGCCAGTAATCAGGCGTTGCGCTGACAACACGTTCTTCTGATAGGCCAGTAGCCAATCATCCTCACCCTGGCTAAGCCANGTGCCCGAATCCGCGGCGCCGAAGTTATTGATCAGAATAGACACCTCAAAGGCATCGCATTGCTCGAGCAATGCGTTGGTGCCTTCGCTACTGACGATATCACCCCACACTGGTGTGCCCGCGCCAAGCTGTTCTGTTGACGCTTCTGCATGGGCTTGGGTCATGCCGTGCACGAGCACACTCGCGCCCTCCTGCAGCAGGGTTTTGGCAATGATTTGTCCGGTGCCACGGTGGCTGCCCGTTACCAAAGCCACTTTATTTGTCAGCGCAAGATCCATGCAAGTGCTCCCAGAAANACTNCTTCTACCCTAGCAGATGCGTGGCTTTGCCAGAACGGAGTTTGAGTTTCTGTCTCGTATTGGCCCGGCACCGGAACGACTGTGGCAGACTGGCCAGATGGCGGATTTATCTCTTATGCTCGTCCTACTGGTGCTGCTCTTTGGCAGTTACGTACAGGCNGTGGCGGGCTTCGCATTGGGCATGATTGCCGTCGCCNTGATCGGTGGGTTAAGACTTCTCGACATTCCCACGCTTGCGGCCATCGTCAGTTTTCTCAGCCTACTNAATGCAGGGCTATCGCTGCGTGGTCATGTGCATGAGATTCATCGNCCCACCTTTTTTTGGTTGGGCCTAGGTATCGTGCCGGGGCTGCTGCTTGGCTATTGGCTGATGCTTTACTTAAACGCGAGCCATCTGTGGTTACTCGAACTCTGCCTTGGTGCTTTTATTACGGTAGGTGGTCTCTCGATGAGCCTGCGGCCCCGCAGTTGGGCGCGGGTATCTGGTGCGCCTTTAACATGGTTGATGGGCACCGTAGGCGGCCTGCTGGGCGGTTTGTTTTCGGCCAGTGGCCCCTTACTTGGCTGGTTTGCCTACAGTCAGCCATTGTCGGTGGCGATCATTCGGGCGACATTGCTGGGTTACTTTGTATTGGCGACATCGGCGCGCGCGGTGATTGTTTTTTTCGAAGGCAGTCTGACCAACACGGTATTACTATACGCGGCGCTTGGCGCACCGGTGGTCGTTTTGGGCGCATGGCTAGGGCNGCGATTTCCGCCACTGGTNAGCGAGGCGGCGCTTAAGCGCGGTGTGTTTGTTGGGCTTTTGCTGATGGGTATTTGGATCTGCGCGACGGCNCTGAACACAGGTCTGGGTCTTACTGCGCTGTGAACGTTATGGGACAACGTCATACGAGAAAGAAATATGTCTGAATTCGACGCGATCCGGCCCTATTACGACCACGAAGTGCAGGATGTTTTGGCTCGCATCGTCGCATCCCAGGATCTGGCTCAAGCGGCTAGTCAGTTGGTGATGCCGAGCTGGCTTGCCAATCGCCGTGTCGGGCGCTGGCTTACCCGGAGTGTGCTTCGTTATAAGACTCGAGACCTAAAGTCCATCCGGGATTGTCAAAATATGGTGGCAGGCCTGTTTGAAACGGTGATTCACCGCACCATGGATCGACTCTCGGTGAGCGGCTTGGATCGATTAAGCCCCAATCAGCATTACCTATTTATCTCCAACCACCGCGACATTCTGATGGACTCGAGTCTGCTCAATTATCTGCTCTATGAGGCGGGCCACGATACCTGCCGCATGGCGGTTGGCGATAACCTCTTGAACAACACGCTGGCCGCGGACCTGATGCGCTTGAATAAGAGTTTTGTGGTGGAACGCAGTGCAGCAGGCGCCCGGGCCCAGTACCGCGCGNTGAATCGGACCAGCCGGTATATGCAGTACTCGTTGCAACAGGGCATATCCGTTTGGATTGCCCAACGGCAAGGGCGCGCCAAGGACGGTTTTGATCGCACAGACCCGGCGCTGCTGAAAATGCTGTTGCTGGCCTACCGNGATAAAAGTACCGCGCAAACTCCGCTGCAGGGATTGCTGACGCTGACACCGGTGGTGCCGGTCTCGGTTTCCTACGAGTTGGATCCTTGTGCGNTGGATAAAGCANNCGAACTGGCTGTGATCGAACAACTCGGTGAATACATAAAAAAGCCGGATGAAGATCTGAAAAGCATGGTTCAAGGCNTGATGGGACATAAAGGTCGGGTACGCCTAGCCTTCGGTGAACCGATTACCGCCGCAAGCAGTCTTGAGGATCTCACCGAGCAGCTCGATCAGACTATCGTGGCTAATACNCGCCTTTACCCGACGCACCGATACGCGAGAGCGTTGAACGCAGGTCTAGATACCCAAGANTTAGTCAACCACCCTACGGTGAGAGTGCTGGCGGCGGAGCTTGAATCACTCAGCGCCGCGGAGCGCCCTTTCTTGCTGCAGCAGTACGCNAANATTTGGCGTAACCGACAAGAACTCGGCATNGGCTAGCTCGATGGAAATTAGTCGCCGNGAGACTTGTGCATGGNTGCCTGACTGGCGCTGAGTTTAAGCTGACTTCGCTTGAGCCGATACGTCGGCCNCGGCTGCGCTGCGGANTTCACCGTCGTAGATGAACTCCGAGCCATTCAAATCCGTGGCGGGTATTTCGTCTTTTTCGCGCCAATAGTCTTGGTTGTGGCGCCATTCTGGCTTGGCACCGCGCTGCGGCATTTTGTCGATATCTCTGCTGAGATAGCTTGGGTTGAAGTTGTCTTCTTCGATCCAGGGCAAGATCGCCATGTCGGCATCTTCGTCTCGAAGTCCGACCTCAACGCGTTTCGCGCCAATGTCGTCCATATGGTTGAGTAAGCCGCAAACAAAGTCTCCCATAAGATCCACCCGCAGTGTCCAACTGGCGCGGAAGTAGCCGAACACCCAAGCCATATTGGGTACGCCGGTAAACATCATGCCGCGGTAATTTACCGTGTCGTGCCAGTCCACAGTGGTGCCGTCTACTTGAAATGGAATGTTGCCCATGACGGACAGATAGAAGCCCGTGCAGACGCAGACGATGTCAGCCTCGATCTCTTCGCCGCTGTTGGTGCGCACACCCGATTCGGTAAAGGTTTCAATGGTGTCTGTGACCACGGTGACTTTGCCGGCGCCGGCCGCTTGAAAGAGGTCGCCGTCGGGGCAGAAGGCGAGGCGCTGCTGCCACGGCCGATAGCGCGGTGTGAAGTGCGGATCAAACTCAAAGTCGTCGCCAGCATATTGTCTCATCAGTGCTTTGAGCTCTTCGAAGACGGCGTCAGGTTCGTTCTTGCAGCGCTCGGTGAGTACGTCTTGGTCGTACAGAATTTGCGCCCGAACCACGCGATGGATGGTGGGTTCGTCGATACCGATTTCGCGCATGCGGTCTGCCAACTCGTTGCGATTCTCACTGCAGAAAAAGTAGGTAGGTGAGCGCTGCAGCATGGTCACATGCTTGGCGTTCTTGGCGAACTCTGGGATCACCGTTGCTGCGGTAGCACCGGAACCAATCACCAGCACTTTTTTGCCCGTGTAATCCGTGTTTGGGTCCCACAGTTGGGCATGGGTTAGCAAGCCGCCAAAGGTATCCATGCCAGGCCACTGCGGAAGATGGGGGTTCTCGTGGTCGTAATAGCCTTGGCACATCCACAAAAAGTTGCAGGTAAAGGTCAGTCTAGCGCCGTCAGACTTGCGCGTCGCCGTTACTGTCCATTGGTTATCCTCAGTAGACCAACTGCAGTTGGTAATCCTGTGACCGTAGCGAATGTGTTGGTCAATACCGTTTTCCTCGATTACCTCACCCATGTATTCGAGGATCGCCTCGGCGCTAGCGATGGGGGTGTCGGTCCAAGGCTTGAAGCGATAGCCGAAGGTATACAGGTCTGAATCCGAGCGTATACCCGGGTATTTGTGGGTTTCCCAAGTACCGCCGAAGGTATCCTTCATTTCCAGAATACAGTAGCTCTTGTTCGGGCTTTGCTCCTGCAAATGATAAGCCTCGCCGACTCCGGATATGCCTGCGCCGACGATCAGCACGTCAAAGTTTGTGGTGTCCTGTGAGGCTAGGTTAGCTTTATTCGTCGTCACGGTATTTCTCCCCCAAAATGCCGAGGTGTTGTGCTCGGCATCGTCGTTTAGTGGTTAACCTTCAAATATAAGGTTGATAAAACGTATACCCGCATTGCCTAGACCGCAACATCGCTCTAACGACTGGCTTGCCCGATGGGCGGGTCTGCCGTAGATCAGCGCCAGCTAACCAAAATAGGTAAGAGGCGGTTCATCCAGCATCGCCAACTGCTCGCGCAGCGCCAGCACGTGGTTTGACCAATAGTTCACCGTGTCAAAGGTTGGGAATGCTAAGGGAAAGGCGGGGTCTTGCCAGCGCCGGGCAATCCAAGCCGCGTGATACATGATGCGCAGCGTTCTCAGTGGTTCGATGAGCTGCAGTGTTGAAGTATCGAAGTCACAGAACTCTTGATAGGCGTCGAGTATGAGGCTGAGTTGAAATGTGCGATCTGCGCGCTCGCCGCTGAGTAGCATCCATAGGTCTTGAATGGGCGGTCCGCTCATACAGTCGTCAAAATCAACAAAGTGCGGAATGTCGTCGCGCCAGAGAATGTTGCCCATATGGCAGTCGCCGTGAATCGGCACCATGGGCGTTTCGCTCATCAAGGGCGCGATTCGCTCGAGCAATTGCTCGGTAATAGAGCTGTAAGCTGTTTCCATTTCTGCGGGCAGGAAATTGTTTTGCAGCAGAAAGTCGCGGCTTTGCTCGCCTAATCGATCAATGGTCAAACTCACTCTGTGTTCAAAGGGTCGGCTCGCGCCGTAAGCGTGCAATCGCGCAATGGCCCGCGCCAAAACTTCTAGGTCATCCTCATTTTCCAAATTGGGCGGGTGACCACCCTGCCGGGCAAAAACGGCAAAGCGAAAATCTAGATGGCGAAAAATACTGGTGCCTTTCAATTGCACTGGAGGCACCACAGAGAGTTCGGCGTCAAACAGGCCCTGAGTGAATCGGTGCTCCTCGGTGATGGCGTCATCGGACCATCGATTCGGGCGATAAAACTTGGTGATGACGAAACTACCGCCTTCCAGCGCCACTTGGTAAACGCGATTTTCATAGGAGTTTAGCGCCGTGAGCCCGCCTGTTGGCTCTAAGCCAATACTCTCTATGGCATCCAGCACCGCATCAGGTGTGAGTAAGTCATAGGGTGCCGGACCCATGTTTGAATCTTCGCGCTGCATCATCGCACTGTAACAGCAATGTGCTGGTCAGAGCGTTTTACTCGTAGTTCCTGTCAACAAGACCTACCGATGGGTCCCGCGTGGCATCAGAGATTTAATCGCTTTTGGTTAATCTAGCGTCTACTCATCGTTGAGCGACGGGGTGCGCGTCGCGCACCAGACGTCGATTAAGCCAGCCCCTAGTTGTCGCAACAGGCGGCTGACCCTGCGCACCGTGGCCCCAGTGGTGAGCACATCATCGACAATCGCGACATGGGCTCCGGCCAGCGGCTTGGCTGATGAACGGCGAGCGAACTGGGCCGAGATCAGCCGTTGGCCGCGCGTCAGTGAGCGTTGGGCAGGCCCGCCCTGACGGATAAGCAACCTTGGCGCATAGTCGATGTTGAAGGCTTTTGCCAAGTGCCATGCAAGCAATGCGCTTTGGTTGAAACTTCGGTTTACGGCGGTGCTGTAGGCCACGGGTACCGGGACTAACAAGGTCGGAAGTCGCGACATGTCTGTTAACCTGATTTGCGTCATCATGAGCATCGCGAGGGTTCTGCCTTCAGGTTCTGCCCGATGAAACTTTAGGCGATGGACTAGGTGAGCTGCTTCGTGCCGGTGAATGAGGGGTGCAATCGCGCGGTTCGCCAGTGGTTTGGTGAGGCATTCGGAACAAATCGCGGTATCACTGTTGTCGAGCGCGGCTAGCGGTAGTGCGCAGTGCAGGCAAGGATTTTGATTGAACGGTAGTGCCAATCGACAATGTGGGCACAAGTGGTCTGCGCCGCTGGTCGTGGTGACTTGTTCGCAGAGCAAACACAGGACGGGCAGATACGGGCTGCATGCGCCGAGATGATTTTGCAGCCACTGTCGAAACGCTGACGGCGGAGTAGGTACGTCTGTGGTTTCCCCAATCTTTGTTGATGTCTTGCTAGGCATTGCGACAGCATGCACGCGAGTTTTGTGCCTGATAGGTGCGGGATACTGATCATACTGTAGGAAATTAACCGTGGTCCGGATCAGACAATACCTGTCAAGGTAAAAGCGATGGTGAGCCTACGATGGTGCGGCTAAACTGCGTCTGCAGAAAAAAAGGGATATCACGGTGGATTACGCGGCGAAAGAAAAAGATGCGGACTTTCTGATGAATCAGGTGTTCAACGTACAGCAGAACTGGTCGCAAATTGAAGCCTATCAAGAGTTCTCTGAGGAACTGGTGCGCGCGGTTGTTGCCGAGGGTGGTCGATTAGCCACCACGGTGATGGCGCCACTCAACGAAGTG